>NZ_JBEXYL010000039.1:0-83494 GCF_040630895.1 Streptomyces sp. NPDC005728 | reverse complement strand
CAGGGCGAGAGCGTCCGGACCGGGAGGCGGGAAGCGGACGGGGTCCGTGTCCGGGTCCTGGGTCACCTCCCATGTGTAGTGCCGCCGGTACCAGCGCCCGGGGGCCTCCCGTTTCAGTACGCAAGGGTGGCGCCGCAGCGCCTCGGCGAACGCCTGGCGCAGCCTGCGGGGCTCCAACCGGCCGGGGAGGTGCACCTCGATGTGCACGGTCTCCGGCTCCGACTCCCTGATCCAGTGCCGGGACACCTCGTCCACGGGTCCGAACGTCATGCGCCGAGCGGGTGCCAAGGGGGCCTGACCGCGATCGCGGTGGGGGCCGCATGCGAGGGGTGCCGTCATGTCGGATCGTCCTTCTGTTCCGGCTGCTCGTCGGGCGTGCCGTGTGCTGATTGACCGGGCAGTGGTTCCTCGGGCCGGTCCGCTGTGGGGATGTCCGGTCCTGTGTCCTCGGCCGGCTCCGCCGGAGCGTTCCTGGCGGAACGCCTCATGGGACGGAGCCCGTCAGCGGTGACCAGGGCGGCCGACAGGGCGGTCAGAGCCAGTGCTTGTCCCGTGGTGCCGAACGCCCCTGCGCCGAAAGTGACGGGTTCACCGGCCCTCGCCGCCGCCACGACACCGGCGGCGGCCATGGCCGTCACGGCGATCGGAGCCAGTAGTTGCGAGCGCCATCGGGCCACGAGGGCCAGGGCAGGCACGACCAGCGCCATCGGCCCTGCCGCGGCCAGCACCACGCCTGCCAGCACCACGGTGCCGAGCAACTGCCCCGGCGGGGGAGGCAACGTCGGGACCGGGGCCAGGGCGAGAGTGCTCTGTCCGGGGACCGCACGCCGCCGCCGGACGAAGGCCAGCGCCGCCACTGCCGTCACGCCCACCGCGCCGGCGACGAGTCCGGCCTGGTAGACGCGGGCCGGGGTGTATTCCAGGTGGACCGTGCCGCCATGGCCCGCGGGAATCAGCCAGCCCTGCTGCCAGCCGTCGATACGCAGCGGCTCGAGCTCCTTTCCGTTCAGGGTGGCCTTCCAGCCCGCATTGGCGTTCTCGTACGTCTGGAGGTACGACGCCTGACCCGCGCCGACGAAAACGGTCCGGTCGTCGGAGTTCCAGGTGCCGGCCCTCACGTTGCGGGAACCGACGGCCGGCGCGGCCGCGCCCCGTTCCTGGCGCAGCGACACGTCTGTGACCGCGAGTGCGCCGTCGTCGTCCGCGTCCACCCGGTGTGTGCCCGGACCGAGGTCGAGGGTCGCGCCCGAGCACAGCCGGACCGGCACTTCCGTACGTTGCGTCAGCCGGCTGACGGAGCCGGACACCGAGGTGGCGTACCGCTTGCCGTCGACGACGAGTGAAGGCCCCTTCCCGCACGGAAGGGAGAACCGCTCGTCCGGGTCGGGCTGCGGGGTTCGCTGGTCCGCCAGAGCCGGGACGTAGATCTCGCTCAGCCCGACGGGCAGTTGGAGCCGGGCGTCGGCGACCGGGTTGTACACGGTCGTCGTCGCCGTCTTGCTGAAGGTGATGTCCATCCGGTCGGTGGTGATCGGGTCGAACCGTGAGATTCCGTTGTCGTCGGCGAGAGCTGTGGTGGATCCGTAGGGCGTACGGATCTGGACCTCGGCGGGCCGCGCGGACAGTCCGCCCGCCGCCCCGAACACGATCTCGTCGATCGCCTTCCTGCCGTGCCAGCGCAGGTGGACGACAGGCTTGTCTCCCGCGATCCAGGCGGTGGTGAGATCCCCGTCCAGGAGGTTGCGGGGGCTCAGGTCGGCGCTCAGCCGACTCGTGGTGTCCGCCGTGGCGGTGATCCGGTCGCGCCGTGCGGGCTCGGTCCGGTCGAGGAGCCGGTCGAGTTCCGCGCCGGGTACGGCTCGTGCGCGCACGGTGACGTCGTACGAGCCCTTCTCCGGTGTCCGGAACTGTCGGTGCAGTCCGGACTCGGCCGGGGACAGGCCGCCCGGCGCGATGGTGCGGTGCAGCGAGTAGAGGCGGCTCGTGGCCCGGGTCCGGTCGGCGTCGGCGGGCAGTGCGAGCACCCGGGCGACCCGGACTCCGGGAACGGCCACCTCGGCGAACCCGGCGCCGGACAGTCCGGGCCGGTGCTGCGTGGCCGCGCGGATGGTGATCTTCAGCCATCGCGCGGTGCCCTCAGGGGCGGCGACGGTCTGCGGCGTGCCGTTCGGCTCCACCATGCTGTCCGCCCGCCCCCGGTCGGATTCCACCCGCACCTCGGTGGGTACGGCCCGCATGCCGTCACCGGCCAGGGGAGTCACCGAGATCGACGACGGGATGCGCGTCGGCGCGTCGAAGGCGACGCGCAGCCACTGGCCCACGGGCTTGCCGGCGCTGCCCTCGGCCCATGCTGTGCGGGGGTCGCCGTCGAAGGCGTTGACCGGGTCGTACTGCGGCAGCTGGAACAGCCAGTTGCCGCTGCTGGACGCGGTCACCGAGCGGGCACCACGCAGCACGGCGGTCGTCTGGTGCTCCATGCCGCTGGTGGGCAGGATCTGCTTGGGTGCCTGGCCGGGGTCCTGGAGGCTGTCGACAGGGTTCCGTTCGTCGGCGGTATAGGTGTACGAGGTGTTGGCGTCGACGAGTCCGAAGCGTGTGTCGGCGCGACGCAGTCCGTCCGCGACGATCTGCTCGGACGGTGTGGTCAGGCCGGGGTGGTCGTCTCCGGTGAGCACGGTGGGCCGGTTCTCGAGCGTCGGGTCCTCGGCGGACAGTTGGAGGAGCGCCTCGGGCCCGCCGCTGACGGCGACGGTGCCGGAAACCGGCTTCAGGGCCACTCGGCCGGGCAGGGCGGTGTCGCCGACCGGTTCGTAGATCTCCACCGCCCGCCGCCGGGGGAAGATCCCCTGCACCTGAAGGGGAGTGTTCTCCGGGATGCGGCCGGCGGTGAGCAGGGGCCCGAACTGGGCGACCTTGCGATAGCCGGACGCCTCCAGAGTGCGCTCCACGACGGGCGGCGGGATGTACGCGAGCTGGTCGGGGTCCAGGTCGTTGCGGACGACGATGGCGTGAAGACCGGCACGGCCCAGGAAGTCGCGCAGTCCCGGTACCTGGGCGCCGCTCTCCAGCGCCTGCTGCACCACGTCCATGGTGCGGCGTGCGCCCGGAGTGCCGAACGGCACGAAGTCCCGTTGTGCCCAGGGTGACTTGGCCAGCACGTCCATGGAGTCGTCGATGGGCGAGCCCCAGGTGTAGGTGCCGTGGGCGGTGGCCGGTACGACCAGGGCACGGTCCTGTGAACTGTGTGTGCCCAGCCAGTCCGCCGCGTCGCCCCAGTAGCCGGGCAGCCGGGTGAACGCCCCGGGCTGGAGGCTCGTTCCGTTGAGGTAGGGCAGGGCCAGTCCGGGCAGGACCAGCAGCACGGCCAGGGCGGGGGCGAGTCGACGGGGACGCGGGATGCGTGCGGCGAGCTTTCCGGTCGCCACTGACATCAGGTGCGTCAGGCCGAGGGCGAGCGTGAGGGCGAGTCCCGGCTGGAACTTGTAGATGTTGCGGAACGGGCTGAGGGGCCCGTCCAGCCATACCTGGACGGTGCCGTGGAACGGGCCGCCCAGCGCACCCCCGTATCCCGGCAGGGCGATGAGGGCGGCCAGCAGTGCGGTCAGCACCAGCCAGCGGCGCTCCGGCAGGTCGCGCCTGGCCAGTCCGCCGAGGCCCAGTGCCGCCGCGAACGCCGAGCACAGCACGGCGAGGCCGGTGGTGGCGACGGTCCAGCCGGCGGGCAGCCAGGCCTGGCCGAAGTGCAGGTAGGCCACCCAGTTGCCGGTGCCGCGCAGGAACTCGGTGGCCGACATCGTCGCGGTCGTGGTGGCCGCCTGCTCGACGTACGGCAGGAAGTTCTCCCCGTAGGCCCGCAGCAGGAAGAGCGGTACCGACCACCACAGGGTGGCCAGCGTCACGCACCCGCTCCACCAGGCGATCAGCGACCACTTGCGGCGTCGCTGCTCGTTGCCCGGCCGACTGATCAGATACAGGCCGACGGGCAGCAGCGAAGCCAGGGTGGAGGCAGCGTTGACGCCGCCCATGAAGGGGACCAGGACGGCTGAACGGGCCGCGGTGATACGGGCGTTGTGGGTGGCAGCGGTCAGCGGCAGCAGCACCCAGGGAAGCATGGCGCCCGGCAGCGCGGCGGCCGAGGTGGAGCCCACGACGATGGTGAAGGTCGGCCACAGGGCGTAGGCGACCGCACCGAGGAAGCGGGTCGGATCGGTGCCGATGCGGAGCCGTTCGGCCAGGCGCAGCGCACCCCAGAACGCGGTGGTGACGATGATCGACAGCCACAGCCGCTCGGCCGGCCACACCGGCATGTGCACGAGGTGCGTCAACGCGTAGTACGGCAGGGAGGGGAAGGAGTAGCCGACGTACTGGTCGGTGATGCCGCCGAAGCCGGCCTGGGCCTGCCACACATGGCCGAGGCCGCCGAGGAACGGCAACGGGTCGAGGGCCACGGCGAGCTTGGTCTCGAAGGTGATCTTGCCCGGGGACGGGACGGCGAAAGCCAGGAAGACGGCCGCCCAGAAGGCGAAGAGCGTGCGCCGGGGCCGGGGCCGGGGCCGGGGGCGGCTGGGCCGGCAGGCGTCGTCGGTACGCGCGGAGCCCGTGCCGGGCCGGCGGCCGGGCCGTGTCAGGGCCGGGGAGTCGCTCATGAGCATCGCCGGAGGATGAGGAGAAGGTTCCATGTGATGACTTCACGCAGCCAAGGGACACGCGTGACGACGCCGGTCAGGAAGGGCCAGTAGCGGGAGCGTGCCGAGAGGACGGTCACGTCGTCACGGCGGCGCACCTGCCGAAGGGTGGGGCCGATGTGGATGGCGAAGAGGTTCTCGCCGAGGGTGTGCTTCGCCGCGGTTCCCGTACGGCGGTGGTAGCGCTCGCGCGCCCGGCGCGCACCGAGGTAGTGCCAGGGGGCCATCTCGTGCCCGCCCCACGGTGAGAGCCAGTTGGTGAAGGACACGTAGATCAGTCCGCCGGGCCGGGTCACCCGGACCATTTCGCTGAGGAACGTCTGCGGATCGGCGACGTGTTCCAGGACGTTGGAGGAGAAGCAGACGTCCGCGACCCCGTCGGCGAGCGGCAGCATGTAGCCGTCGGCGAGGACTGCCTGATGAGGCGGGTGGCCTCGGGCGGACAGCTCGTCGGGGTCGGGTTCGAAGAGGTAGGCGTGGGCGCCCCGGCGCCGGAACTCCTCGGTGAAGTGGCCGCTGCCGCCGCCGACGTCCACCACGACCTGGCCGGCCAGCGGGCCGTACTTCTCCAACTGGTCGGCGGAGTCGCGGGCGAGGAGCGCGTAGCAGTGTTCGGGATCGGTCCGCTCGCGCAGGAACGCGCGGAAGAGGGTGAGCGAGCGGCGCAGCGACGGGTCCGCGAAGGGAGCCGTGGCGAGAGTCATGCTTGCCCCCCGTCGACTCGCGCGCAGGCCTCGGCGGCCACCTCGCGGAACCGGGCGATGGTGTTGTGCCAGGTGAAGTCGGCGGCGCGGCGTGCGGCCGCGCGGCCCATCAGGTCGCGTTTGCCGTCGCCGAGCGCGAGGGTGCACCAGGCGGAGGCGAAGGAGCTCTCGCCGCGGGCCAGCACTCCCGTCACCCCGTCCCGGACCGAGTCGCGCAGCCCCGGTATGTCGAAGCCGATGGCGGGCGTGCCGCGGATCGCGGCCTCCGTGACGACCAGGCCCCACCCCTCGACGGCCGACGGATGGAGCAACAGCCATGCCCGGCACAGCAGTTGATGCTTCTCCGCTTCCGACACCCGGCCGGCGAAGACCACACCGGGGCCGGCCTGGGCCTCCAGTCGCTGCCGTTCGGGACCGTCACCGACGATCACCAGTCGGCCGCCGGTGACCGGGCGGACCCGTTCCCACAATCTCAGCAGCAGGTCGACACGCTTGTACTCGACGAGCCGCCCCATGGTGAGGAACAGGGGCTCGGGGGACTTGGTGACGAGCGGGTCCGGCTCCTCGACGCCGTTGGGCACCAGCCTGATCCGGTGCTCGGGCACGCCGATCCGGGTGAGGGCCGACGCGGTCGACCCGGACACCGCGATCACCAGGTTTCCCCGGTGAACATCGGAGAGCGCCCAGTGTTCGAGCCGACGCCCGACCGCGGCGGCCGCTTTGGGGTAGCGCATCCCCCACAGATCGGTGTGGACGTGGTTCACCAGGCAGAGCACCGGGCCCCGGTGCCACAGGGGCGCGAGATACGGCATCCCGTTGCAGACCTCGACGAGCAGGTCCGTCTCGCCGATCCGGTAGTTGAAGGTCCGAGGGGCGCGCAGGAAATGTCCCGTGTCCCCGCCCGCGGACACCACACGGTAGGCGCGGTGTGCGGTGACCGGTCCGCCGCACACGAGCGAGACGTCATGACCGGCCGTCACGAGCCCCTCGGCGACGCGGTCGATGAGGAGTTCACTGCCGCCGGCCGCGCTGTTGCCGAGGTCGCGACGGGCGAGGAAGGCGATGCGCCTCGGGGCGCGGGCGGTGTCGACGCGAGGGCGAGCCGACGACGCGGCCGGGCCGCCCGGCGGGGCGGTCGCGGGAGCGGGGGCTGGACCAGGGGCGTACTGGGGCATGGGACCTCCTACTCATGGCAGGACACGGGGTGGGGGCGGTGAGGAGGGGGACTTCCGCCGTATCCGGCGGCATGAGCACGCGATCGGGGTACGCGTGGGAGTGGTCTGCGGAGAGGAGCGCGGTGGACGAGTGCCGCGCGTGCGTGGCGCACTGGTCAACTCGACGCGATCGGGGGGTGCTGGTGCGGGTGCTGTCGCGGTACGGGTGCGTGGGAAGCCGTCAGCTTGTGAACTCTGTGCGTCAGGACTTGCGCACGCGCATGGCAAACCGGGTTGACCTGACTCGTTCGGTCCGAGTGGCCAACCCCGGCGGGGGTTCGAGTGGTTGGAGTGACGACCTCCCCCGGATCAGCAGCATCGCCAGCCCCACGGCTGCGAGCGGTGCACCGACGCCGGCCGCTGTCGCCGGCAGGGTCGTGCCGACGAGCCGGAGCATGCGGCTGTCAGCGACAGCCCGGTCCACCACCACCCGGTGGGCCGAGTCCGTCATGGCCAGCCGTTCGCTCCGAAGGAGGGTCACCTCGTCCCGCTTGCCACCGGGTTGGCGCAGCGTCACCTTCGGGGCGATGCTCACGTCGATGATCTCTCCGGTGCGCTGGTCGACGACCAGGGCGATCCGGGCGTTCGAGTACCACTGCTCGGCGAGCACCTGCCCCTGTTTCGGGAGACCGACGATCACCCCAGGCACTTCGCGCGTGGCGGTTCGGGTCGGCTGGACCGAGCCGGTGAACAGGTAACCCTCGTGGCCGAGCACCTTCGCGGTGCTCGAATAGCGCATCGGCACCGAGGCGCCGAAGGTGCTGTCCCACCAGCGGTAGGTCTGCTTGCGGACATCGAAGGGGAACTTCAGGAAGGCGTCGGCGTCGAAGGACGGCGTCTCCCCGCAGCAGTGCACGGGCAGGTTGGTGCGGCGATCGCTGACCCAGCGTTCCACGGTCCACTGAAGTGATCTGCGTGGGTCCTTCAGCGGCAGCGTCTTCGGCGTGTCGATGGTCGTGGAGACGTCCCACACGGCGGCATCGTGACCGGCGCCGGCGTGCACATCGCCCAGAATCCTCTGGGTCAGGGTGATCGTGCGGTCGTGCAACGTGGTTTCCGCGTCGATGTCGAAGTAGCTTCCCCGCCCGGTCAGTACCGACGTCACATTGATGTCGGCCGGGGTGCGTGTCATGCGCGGACCCACGTACCACGCGAACATCGGTGCGAGGGCGAGGAGGAAGGCGCCGAAGCCGAGCACGGCGAGGGCGAACGAAGGCGGAATACGGCGGAGCATGGCGACTCCCTGCGAGCAGAGGGGAAGACTGCTGTCCGTCACGGCGGGAACGGTGAGCCTGGGGAAAGAGAAGATCACCGGACGCCCAGTGCGCGGCAGGGTGAGCGCGTCAGAACGGGAACGGTGCGTCTGAGCCAGGGAACGTAAGCGGAGTCTTGACGGGTGTCAATACTCTTCCCATACTCGGCGGTAACCGGTCGGGGCCGGTGCTCGTGCGATGCCGTCCTGCGCCGTTCGAAAGGGCAACAGCCTCATGACCCTGCTCGTCAAATCCCTCGTGACCTGCGTTTTTGCGGTCGCGCTCGCCATCGGCCTGTCCCTCGGGATCGTCGAGACGCTCACCGCCACGCCTGAGCAGCCCAACGTTCCGCTCGTCTCGTTCCAGGACGGCACGCCGGCACCGTAGAGCTCGGCGGATCACCACTCTCCGGCCTGGATGCCGTCCCGATCCTTGCGCCTTGCGGGACCCGGCTCCTGATCAGCGTGATGTCGGCCCTCTGGGGCAGGCCTCTTGACGCGTCCACGGTTTGGTGTTTCTATCAAACTTGAGGAAATCTTCACTTCGAGTGCTCGAGACGTTCTCTCGAGAGCCGCCACCGAGTGAGGGAGAGCAGGTCGTGCCGTGCGACAGGGCGCACACCCGACCTGCCCTCCCTCACTTTCCAAGAGACTCAAGGCGGGCTGCCGCGCGCAACCCGGGACATTCTGGAGGGACTTCAAAATGTCACAAGCCACGCTTACGCACGAATACACCACGCCCCCCACGCGTATCCTCGCCGGGATGGAAGAGGCAGCCACCAGGCTGGCCAAAGTGGATGAACTCGTGGCCGGACTACCCGAGACACCGCCACGCGTACCGGAAACGGACGGGAACGAGGAACGCCTGGGCGAAATCACTTTCACCCACCGCTTCGTCGACGCCCCCGGCGACTGTGAAACAGTGCGTTGGCACTACGTCGAGGGCGGCCCCGCCCATGCCCCCGTCGTCGTTTTCCTCCACGGCATTCCCGACTCGTGGTGGCAGTGGCACTACGCCCTGGAAGCCCTGGGCAAGGAATACCGCTGCCTGGCCATCGACCTCAAGGGCTACGGCCAGTCATCCAAGGGCACGGGCGACTTCCGTCAGGAGGGGGTCGCCATTCAGCTCCAAGCCCTGCTCGACCAGCTGCATGTGGACCGGTTCAGCCTGATCACGCACGACAGAGGGACCCCCGTCGGAGACCACCTCGTCGCCCGCATGGGAGAACGCGTCATCCGCTACGGCCGCGGACAACAGCACCTCTGGCACCTCCACCCCGACCTTCACCCCCAGCAGGACCTCTTCATCGCCGCCGACGCCCCGTCCCTGCTCGCCGACGCCCGCCGCTTCGTCGTCATGGCCTACTCCATGCTCAGCGAACGCGAAGTGAAGGTGTCCGACCTCGTCCGCACCGTGCAGGAATTCAGCTACGACGGCATCAGCACCGCCGTCCCCCGCTATTTCAACTCATCGTCGTTCCGTCAGGAATGGATCGACCGACGTACCCGGCTCATTCCGCAGTGGAAGTGCCCCGTCCTGCTCCTCCAGGGCGCGGACGATCCTGTCCAGCCGCGCGAGTTCTACACGGACCCCGAAGCCATCGCCCAACTCCCGCAAGGAAGCGGCGTGCACCTCTTCGACTCCGGCCACTTCTGGCCCTTCGAAGCCGCCGAGGAAATGGTCACCGTACTCCGCGAATTCCTCAAGTAGCGTTCGGCTGCCGCGATCACCTCATCCCCGCCGGCGCCGGCCGTCGAGTCGGGAGGGGTGCCGAAACCTCGCTGTGCCCTCGAGCCTCCCCGCTCGGGGGCACAGCCGTTGGGCTGTCCGTACCGGCTCGGCGGTGTCGGACGTCTTCAGGCCGAGCTTGTCGAGCTGGTGGCGTGCACCGTGATCCCGCAAGACTGATGAAACGGTCAGGTTTCGATGTTCTGTCTATTGACGATTGACTTAACAAGACTGATAGTTTCCCCAGTAACGAGTCGCTCGGAGGGCGCCATGCGTGAGACGGGTACGGACGGAGCCGCCTGTTGGCGATACGGACCCGTCCTGACCGGTGATCCACTGATGGGGAGCTGGCTGTGGAGCCAGATCACGGCGACGGCCTCGTGAGCACCGACGTGCTGCGCGAGGCCGACGATCGGCGCATGCAACCAGCCACGACATCGCCCTGCCGGGGCGGACTCTGCATTCACCCGCAGTCGGCCAAGTCCCCCCGGCGGCACCGTTCGACGGCCCGCCGGAGCCGATCAAAAGCGTCGCAGCCGTGCTGCCGCCCGCCACGTACGCGAAGTAGCTCACGAAAGAGCCGTACATGACCCTCAAGCACACCACGTCAGACATCCCCGTGGTGATCATCGGTGCCGGGCCGGTGGGCGTGACCTCTGCCCTCCTCCTGGCTCGGCGCGGAGTCCGCAGCATCGTCCTGGAACGCCATGACGACGTCTATCCTCTGCCACGCGCCCTCGTTGCCGACGACGAGGTGCGCAGGATCCTCCAGGCCATGGGCATCGGCGAGGCCTTCGCCCCGATGGCCCGCCCCGGCAACGGGCTCCGACTGCTCGACAACCGGCACCGGGTCATGGCCGAGTTCCGCCGATCCGGGCAGGGTGTGCACGGCTACCCGCAGACCAGCATGTTCGAGCAACCCGAGCTGGAGCGACTGCTGCGTGACACCCTGGCCCCATACCCGGAGTGCGAACTGCGAAGCGGGACGGAGGTCACCGGCATCGGGCCGGACCCCCAAGGCCCGGTGCGCGTCACGTACCGCGACGACGAGGGCGAGCATCACCTGTGGGCCGACGCGGTCCTCGGTTGCGACGGCGCGAACAGCCTCACCCGCCAAGCCATCGGGGCCGCATGGGAAGACCTGCGCTTCGAAGAGCGGTGGACCGTCCTCGACGTGCGGACGACCGCCGAGGTCCGGTGCTGGGAGGGCGTCGACCAGGTCTGCAGCCCGGACCGTCCGGCGACCTTCATGCGGATCAGCGAGGACCGCTATCGCTGGGAGTTCCGACTGAGCGAGGGGGAGGAGCAGCTTCCGATCCGGGACCTGGTCCGGCCTTGGATGCCGCCCTCGTTCGACGGGGACTTCGAGATCATCCGTGAAAGGGCGTACACCTTCCGGGCGCGCATCGCCAGCCGCTGGCGAAGCGGACGGGTCTTTCTCCTCGGCGACGCGGCCCACCTGACCCCGCCGTTCATCGGACAGGGACTGTGCACGGGGTTGCGCGACGCCTACAACCTCACGTGGAAACTTGCCCGCGTCCTCGAACAGGGCGCTGACGAACGGCTGCTGGACACCTACGAGAGCGAACGCAAGCCGCACGCACGGCATGTGATCCGACTTGCCGTCGCCATGGGCTGGGCCATGACCGGTGGTCAGGACGGTGCCGCCGACATACGCCGCAGGTTGCTGGCTCTGGCCTGCCGTATACCTGGTCTGACCGAGGCAGCCGGCCGCGACATGAGCCCGCCGCTGTCCGCCGGGCCACTCGTGCGAAGCCGCAATCGACGGTACGGCCGCCTGGCGGGCACGCCCTGCCCGCAACCGTGGGTCGACGTCGACGGGCGGCGAACCCGCCTCGACGAGGTGCTCGGTGACCACTTCACCATCCTCACGGCCGGCTGCCCCTCGCCATCGCTGAAGGCCCTCGCCCGAGGACTCGGCCTCCAGGCGCTATCGGTGGCCGACCTCCAGGACGACGGCACCCTCGCCGCTTGGCTGCGGCGCGGCCGCGCCGACGCCGTCCTGTTGCGCCCCGACCGGTTCGTGATGGACGTCGTCCCAGCGGGCGGCCGGGGCTTCCTCGACACCGCCGCCTGGGCACCACTTCTCTGCACCACCCATGGGCACTTCGAACAGACCGTGCCCGCCCCGCGGTCGGCGGGTTCGCGGTTCAGGCCGTCGAAGCTTGTTTCACCGACTGTTCCGCACCACCGCGGCGCTTCACAGATTTCGTAAGCCCGGACGTTCTGCACCCTTCCGCTAGAGAGATGACCAGCACCATGTACATGCAAGACGACCCGTCGGAGCACGTCGTCCGGCATCGCCCAATGAAAACGGAGGGACAGCTCAGAGCGCGCCTGATCGCACTCAACCTGACCTCTGCCGGCGTCCCGCTCCTGGCCGCGCTCTTCCTGAACGACCGCCTGGCGACTTCTGTGTTCGGCTCGTTCACGTTCGGCATGCTGCTGCTGACCGCCGGCATGCTGACCCTC
Organism: Streptomyces sp. NPDC005728; assembly: GCF_040630895.1. NCBI lineage: Bacteria > Bacillati > Actinomycetota > Actinomycetes > Kitasatosporales > Streptomycetaceae > Streptomyces > Streptomyces sp. NPDC005728. Next base: position 71,417 of record NZ_JBEXYL010000039.1, on the reverse strand, counting down.
ATCGTGGCAGGCCTGTGGTACGACCGCGCGTGCCGGTTCCACCTTGCCCCGCAGGCTGACGAACAACCTGGCCTGATACAGGGGTCCGGGCCCGGCGCCTGGGGGAGGCCGTGATGTCGGGTGAAGTCCTGGCCTTCGTCGAATCCGGCACCGTCGCGCCCCAGATGGCGTTGATGCTGGTCATCATCGTCTCGTTTCTTCTCAGCCTTATCGCTGGCATGAACAACGACACGATCTCCGACTTCTTCACCGCTGACCGGTCACTGTCCAGTGTGAAAAACACCCTGGCCCTGTGCGGCGACTACTTCCCCATCACCGCCCTGCTCGGCTCCGTGGGAGCAACTGCCCTCGGCGGCTACGACGGCATGCTCGTCACGATCAGCGTCGCAGCGGCACTCGGCGCCCTCGTGCTGCTGGCCGAACCACTGCGGAAGACAGGACGTTTCACCCTCGGTGACATGCTGGAAAGCCGTGTGGGAGGTGGGGCCGCCCGGGTTGCGGGCGCGGTGATCACCGTGGCGATATGCGTGCCACTGATGGTCGTTCAGCTCACTGTGGCCGGCCGGGTCAGCGCATCCGTCCTCGGGCTGAGCAGACCCGGGGCCGCCGAGGTCTGCACGATCTTCCTCGGACTGTTGATCGTCTCGTTCGCCGCGTTCGGTGGCATGCGCGGCAGCAGCATGATTCAGATGGTCAAGGTGGTCGTCGTCTTCGGAACGGTTCTCGCGGTGACGTGCATCGCCCTCAGCCGCTTCCACTGGAATTTCGACAACATGCTGGATCTGGCCGCCAGGCACAGTGGCGGAGCGGGCGTCTTTCACACCTCAGGCTTGAAATACGGGCCGACGACGACGGGCAGGCTGGATCTCGCCTCGCTCTGCGTCACGCTCTTCCTGGGGTCCGCTGTCTATCCCCACATTCTCCTGCGAGTGAGCGCTTCCCGAGACGGAGCGGCGGCCAGGCGCGCATCCAGCTCCGCTCTCGTCGTGATCGGGCTGCTTCACGCTTCCCTGATCATCCTGGGTCTGAGCGCGGCGGCGACGTTGGGCGCCGGCACCATCGTTGCGGACAACCGGGACGGCAGTACGACGCTGTTCCTGATCACCGACAGCCTCGCCAACGGCCACGCCGGACTGCTGTTCACCATGGTGGCCTGCGCCGCGTTCGTCACCTCCCTCAGCACGGTGGCCGGGCTCACGCTGGCCACCTCGGCATCACTGACGCACGACCTTTACCTGCACATGTCCCGGCGGCGTGCCACCAGCGAGACACGCGAAGTGAACGTGGCACGTGTAGCCGTTGTGGTGTTCGGCTTGGTCTGTGTCTATCTGGCAGTGCTGTTCAACCAGTGGAGCATCGTGGCCCTGAGCTCATTCGCCGCGGCCATAACTGCTTCAGCCGTTCTCCCGGCGCTGGTCTACAGCCTCTTCTGGAAGGGCTTTACCCGGATCGGTCTCCTGTGCACCCTGTACGGCTCGCTCGTGTGCTGTGCCGTCCTCGAAGTCTTCGGGCCCGCCGTCTCCGGCGGCCCCTACGCCCTGTTCACCGCACGGGACTTCCACTGGTTCCCCCTGCAGAACATCGGTCTGGTCTCCGTTCCGGTCGGGTTCCTCCTCGGCTGGGTGGGCAGTTGGCTCAGTCGCCGACGGCGGCCGCATGCCAGCGAGCATGCCTACTACGTCACGACGTAGAACGCGCTGCCTCGGCGTGATCGGTGAGGACGAGCACGGTCACCCACTCGCTCAGGGGAGCGGCACCCGGCGGACTCGTGATGGGTGCCGCGTCGTGCGCCTCGGACGGGAGCCATGCTCAGATCCTGTGGATCGGATCGGGAGGGCGCAACTTCCCGAGTGATCGCCCGCCGCGATGGAGGTGGAAGTCGGCGCCCATTCGGCCGAGTTGGGCGACGAGCGCGACGACAAGGGCCACCGCCTCGTGGTGCGCAAGCGGGTCGGCGAAGCCACGGGTGTGCACGAGCGGCTCTCCTCGGCGATCCTGCCGCCGTGGTGCCGCAACTCCCCGAAGATCAGCGAGGGACCTGTCCGGCGGCGACGACATCTGCGTGTGGGCCGACGGCATCCACCTGCGCATACGACGCCGGAATCGATGTCTCGATCGGGCCGTCGGTGACGCCCTGGACAACGCCCCCATGGAACCGGCGTCTCCACACGGCGACCAGTCACGCCTGCCGCAGGGGTCTCGCCGGATGCGACCTCCCGGTGCGGGCGCGGCAGGTGTGCGAGGCGCCGCATGGGGAGATCGCGCCCAGCACTGTCGGTCCCTCGCTCCAAAGTGAAGCGGCAAATCGGATGTAAATTCACATAGCGCACCCCTGGGGGTAGGTTAGCCGGGAAATACGAGAATCGACTCTTGTGCTGTAAGTCGAATCCTGACACTGTGGCGCAGGATGCCAGCCACCCGCGTCACCGCGGGCGCACATGTACCTCGCCGTGAAAGGAACCCGCCGCCACCATGAGCACGAGCCTGCAGGAACTCTCGGCAGCTCTTCGCCGCCAGCAGTTCTACGTCGTTCGGATGCAAGCACCTGAGGGCATCGAGAACCCCCGCGAGTACCTGACACCGCACCTCCATGAGCACCTCCTCTGGCTCCAGGAGATGGAGTCCAGCGGGCAACTGTTCGTCAGCGGTGCCCTGGCCGACGAAACCGGCTGGGACGGATCCGGACTCGCGATCGTGCGGGCACCCAGCCGGCAGGCGGCACAAGCACTCGCCGACACCGAGCCATTCGCCAAGCACGGCCTGCGCACCAACTCCGTCGCCGGCTGGCAGCTCAACGAAGGGTCCATCACCTTCACCCTCAACATCCTCGCGGACTCCTTCACCGTCGCCTGAGCGGCTCAAAGACCACCGAAAGGCTCACCATGCGTTACGACGAACTCGAGTACACGCCCGTCCCCGACCGGGTGAAGCGGCTCCTCGCCCAGCTCCCCGAGAAGAGCGGCGACAGCTCACTCGCCCAGGCCCGAGTCGACGCCCTCGGGCCCGTCGAACCGCCGAAGGGGAACCACGACGGCGAGGTCGAGGTCGTCGACGGCGTTTCGATGACCCACCGATTCGTCGAAGCGCCCGGAGACGCCGAGATGCTCACGTGGCACCTCGTCGAAGCCGGGGAGGGCGAACCCATCGTCTACCTCCACGGCATCCCCGACTCCTGGTACATGTGGCACCAGTCCATGGCCGAGATGTCCGCCACCCACCGCGTCATCGCCATCGACCTCAAGGGATACGGCCAGTCCGACAAGCGGCCGGGTGACTACCGACACGAAGGCGTCTCCCGCCAACTCGGCGCGCTCCTCGACGTCCTTGGACTCGGCCGCATCAACCTCGTGACCCACGACCGGGGCACCGTCCAAGCCGACTACCTGGCCGCCAACGACCCGTACAGGGTCATTCGCTACGTCCGTGGCGAGCAGCACCTCTACCACTACAACCCGGATCTCTCCCCGCAGGAACACCGGTTCGCCGACCCGGTCCGCAGCCGCATCCTCGCCGACCCCGCACTCAAGCTCGCCGAGTCCTACACCTACGGCGCCCACCACCACATCAACGACGACGAACTGCGCCGCGCCATCCAGGAGTTCTCCTATCCCGGCATCGCCGAGGCCGTCCCCCGGTACTTCAACTCCTCGTCGTTCCGTCTTGAGTGGATCGAGCGCCGAACCCGCTTGATCGACGCATGGCGCGCCCCTGTCCTGGTCCTGCAAGGCGCGCACGACTTCCGTCAGCCGTACGAGTTCTACGAAGGCGTCGAGCAGTACCTCCCGGCCGGCAGCCGCGTCGAACTCCTGGACGGCGGCCACTTCTGGGCTCAGGAAGCACCTGATGAGTACTGCAACGCCGTCAGCTCCTTCATCACCGGAACGACGGCATGGTGAGCGCCACACGAGGCAGGAGCGGGGAGCACATATGAATGAGGGGGAACCAGCCGAGAAGGCCTACCGCGAGTTGCCGGACGTGAACCCGCGGGCCTTCGACCACACCGACAGGCTCTACTCCGCCTACGCCGAAGCCCGCGGCCGATGCCCGGTCACGCACGGCGACGACTACGGCGGCTACTACATGCTCCTCGACTACGCAGCCGTCAAGGAAGCCGCTGGTGACTGGGAACGATTCACCTCGGCCGACGGCATCCTTCTCCCAAGTCCGCCCCGGCCGATGGCACCACCCATCGAGTTCGACCCGCCCGTGCACGGCCAGTGGCGCGCGGTGTTCCGCAAGTTGCTCGCGCCGCCGGCCCGCAAGGCCCTCGAGGAACAAGTCGCGACGCAGGCCGAGGAACTCATCGACTCGTTCTGCGGCACCGGTCAGGCCGACCTTGTCACCGAGTACGCCGAGCCCATCCCCATCCGAGCCATCGCGGCACTCATCGGCCTCGAAGCGGAACTCGCTCCCACGATGCGCCGCCTCGGCCTCGCGGTCTCCGACAGCACGGGCACGCCTGCCTACGGCGACGCCATCGCCGCCTTCACCGCCTTCGCCTTGGACCAGGTCGAGGCTCGAAGGGCGGCGCCGAGAGACGACTTCCTGACCGAGCTCGGAAAACTCGAGCTCGACGGACGCCCGCTGACCGACGACGAGATCATCGGCACGCTCGTCTCACTGATGATCGCCGGTCACCACAGCACCGTCTCCGCGCTGGCCAGTCTCCTCATGCATGTGATGGGCACCCCCGGCCTCAAAAAGGCTGTGGCCGCGGACACCAAGGTGCTTGACCGTGCCATCGAAGAGACCGTTCGCCTGAACACCCCGCTCCACCAGTTCCGCCGAGTGGTGACCGAGGACATCCGCTACAGCGGACTCACGATTCGCAGCGGTTCCAGCGTCCTGGTGAACTATGCCGCCGCGAACCGTGACCCGGCGCACTTCGAGCACCCCGAAGCGTTCGATCTCGAGCGTTCTTCCAGCATGCACCTCGGGTTCGGGCACGGCGTCCACTACTGCGTGGGCGCTCCACTGGCCCGAGCCGAGCTGCGGATCGCGACGACAGCCGTGATCGATCGCCTTCCGGACATCAGTGTCGAGGGCGAACCGGTCCACCGTTTCCATGGCCAACTCTCCATGCTGGAGCATCTGCCGGTGACGTTCGCGCCGGCGCCACCGCGTAGACAGGTGGGGACCTGAGCCACTCGTCCCGACACCGCCGGCTCAGGTTGCGAAGGCGGTGCGTGGGGTGATGTCCGTTCCGGCTGAGGGGGGAGCAAGCCGCTGGTAGAGGTCCGTTGACGTTTTTCGGCAGCGCATCGTGGCCGAGGGCTTCGCACGTCTTTGGCCACGAAGCCCCTCGAGCGCGGCATCGGTCACCGGCCGGCCGGGCCGGCGGTGGTAGGGATGTCCGGCGAGCTGGAGGACCCGGCACGTCACCGTGACGGGAACCCCGTACGCGGCCACTGGGCTTCTCCACACGCTTCGACGGAAGACGACCGGATCCAGATGACCGTCGGCCGGCGGCTAGAAGGCACGGGCAGCCGAGCCGTCGGGGAAGAGTTGTTCGGTCCAGACGGTCTTGCCGCGGGCGTGGTAGCGGGTGCCCCACAGTTGCGCGAGCTGGGCGACCATGTAGAGGCCGCGTCCTCCCTCGTCGGTCTCCAGCGCACGGCGGATGTGGGGCGAGGTACTGCTGTTGTCGGTGACCTCGCAGATCAGATGGCGGTCGCGGATGAGCCGCAGCTGAAGGGGAGGAGTGCCGTACCGGATGGCGTTGGTGACCAGTTCGCTGACGATCAGCTCTGTGGTGAACTCCAGTTCCTCCAGTCCCCACTCCGCCAGTGTCCGGGCCGCGCGTGTGCGTGCTTCGGCCACGATCTCGGGGTCGGCGGGCAGATCCCAGGTGATGTGACGGTCAGGCGCCAGTTCGTGTACGCGCGCCACGAGCAGCGCCGCGTCTTCTGTCGGGCGGCTCGAGAGTATGTGGCGGATGACCGTGTCACAGACGTCGTCGAGGCCGGCAGGCGTGGTGAGTTGAGAATCGGAGAGCACCTCGCGCAGCCATGCGGGGCCGGTGCCGGTGCGCTGATCCTCCGTGTCGGCCAGGGCTCCGGCGTACAGGACGAGCAGGTCTCCGTCGGCCAGGGCCACCTCGCCGCTCTCGAAAGGGGCTCCGCCACGGCCGAGGGGAGGGCCGCCGGGTGGATCGAGGAACGCGACACTCCCGTCCTTGGACACCCGCGCCGGCGGTGGATGCCCGGCCCGGGCGATGGCGCATCGCCTCGTGATGGGGTCGAAGACCGCGTACACGCACGTAGACCCGGCGGCTCCACCGGTGGGCTCTGCCCTGCCTTCCTCCGGGAACCGGTTGACCAGGTCGTCAAGACGGGTGAGAAGTTCCTCGGGCGACAGGTCGAGATCCGCAAGGGTCCGCTCCGCGGTGCGCAGCCGCCCCATGGTCACCGCCGCGTGCAGGCCGTGCCCGGCCGCATTCCCTGCCGCCAAGGCCACCCGCGCGCCGGACAGCGGGTTCACGTCGAACCACGCACCGCCCAGCACGGTGTGGCCACTCGCGGGCAGATAGCGCGCCGCCACCTCCACGGCACCGAGGACCGGCATCTGCTGGGGGAGCAGACTGCGCTGAAGCGCCAGCGCAGTCGTCCGCTCCTGCGTGTACCGCCGTGCGTTGTCGATGCAGACGGCGGCGCGGGCCACGAGTTCCTGGGCCAGCAGGACATCGTCCGTCTCGAATCCATGCGTGCCTCTGAAGCGTATGAAGACCGCCGCGCCCAGTGCGGCGCCCCGTGCGAACATCGGCACCAGCAGCCAGGAGTGGACTCCGTATTCGTGCACCAGACCTGCGCGGTGGGGATCCACCGCGGTGAGTTTCGCGCAGACCTCCTCACCGGTCAGAAGCAGTGGCTCTTGACTGGCCAGTGCCCGGCTGAACAGGGATCCCGCTGTGGAAGTGAACGGGTCGACATCCCCGACGGCGACCACCGGTTCCGCCGGGCCCTCGGGGACGTTCGAACTGGCCGCACGCCGTAGTGGTGTCTCCTCGGAGACCGGCCCGGCCACCGGCTCCTCGCCTCCGAACACAGGATCCAGGAGGTTGACGTAGACGTGGTCGGCGAAGACCGGGACGACCACGTCGGTGAGTTCCTGCGCTGTGTGCAGGACGTCGAGCGTGCTGCCGATCTTCGTGCTCGCATAGTTGACCAGGACCAACCGTTCCCGGGCCCTGACCCGGTCGGTGACCTCGAACACGGCGTGCGCCAGTCCGATCACTTCCCCGGACTGGCCCCGCAGGGGAACGATGGTTTCCGAGAAGGCTCGGTACCGTTCCGGATCGTCGGGATAACGGGCGTGTACCTCCGTGGCAACCAGTGCCTCACCGGTGCTCATCACCTGTCGCTGCCGGCCCTCCAGAGCGGCCATGTCTATCACATCGGCCGGAGCTACCTCCCGTATCGGGCGCCCGACGAAATCTTCGTCTGCGAAACCCTTCAAACGTTGCCGGTTCTTCGCGACAAAACGCAGATCGGAATCGAATACATCTATATGGAATGGTGATTCGGTGAACAGGCCCTTCAGGAGCGCCCGACCGAGATTCTGCCGACGCAGGACGTCAGTGCTCTCCGCCCGGATCAGCCAGCGCGTCTCATCGGCGGCGGACACCAGGGGGTGCGCCCACAGTGCGGCCTCGACCCGGCTGCCGTCGCGGTGTCGCAGCACCGCTCGCCCGAGAAAGGTCGCTTTTTCCGTCCCGCACCGCTCCACAAGCCGGGTGCCCTCGGAGCTGATGCGCAGCAGATCGGTTCCCAGTCGGCCGCAGACTTCCTTGGCGCTGAAGCCCAGCAGACGCTGAGCCCCAGGACTCCAGCCCGTCAGCACACCGCCTGCGTCGACAGTCGCATATACCTCGTCCTCCGGTTCGGGGAGACCGCCGAAGGTGTCATGGAATTGGGTGTCGCGCATTCAATCACATCCGCTCCGCGGCTTTCGCCACCCGGATATGCCACACCTTCCATATTTCGGTGAATTCGTGGCGGAAGAGTGCACTCCCCTCTGGCAGAATGAAATAGAATTCAAGTATATCGGTCAGTCGTATGTTGTGCCCGCGCTGGCTGCACAGATCAAGGGGCCCGAGCTCGGCGGTGTCGGGGCGCAGGCAGCGTCAGCCGGCACCCGTCAGGTGTGCAGGGTGGCCATCGGAGGAAGTGTCCTGGACTTCCAGGACCACCTTGCCGAAGTTCTGTCCCGACTCGACGTACCGGTGCGCGTCCGCGGCTCGCGCGATGGGGAACCGCCGGTCGACGACCGGACGGATCCGGCCCGTCTCGATGAGGCCGGTGAGGGCGCGGGCGGTCGCGTCGACGATCGCGGCCTTGTGCCGTGGCGGCCTGGCTCGCAGAGTCGAGCCACGCACGGTCAGGCGCCGCCTCATCACAGGACCGAGGTCGATCCGGGAACCGTTGCCGCCCTGGAGACCGATGATGAGCATGGTCCCGTCGTCGGCGAGCGCCTCGACGTTCCTGGACAGATACGACCCACCGACGCAGTCCAGGAGGAGGTCGACCCCGGCACCGGCTGTCCGGTCGCGGACCTCGGACACGAAATCCTGCGTCCGATAGTTGATGACGGCCTCCGCTCCAAGGCTCATGCACAGGTCCCCCTTGCGCTCCGACCCCACAGTCACCATCGGACGGGCACCAAGTGCTCGGATGAGCTGAATCGCCATCGTGCCGATACCGGACCCTCCCCCATGGACCAGAACCGATTGACCGGGGCGCAGGCCACCATCCATGACCAGGTTCGCGTACACGGTGCACAACGCTTCTGGAAGGCTCGCGGCATCGGCCAGCGTCACTCCGGCAGGAATGGGCATCAACTGAGGAACCGGAACGGCGACGTACTCGGCGTAGGCGCCACCGGTCACCAGCGCCATCACCGAAGTTCCCGCCTCGACGTCCGAGACGCCTTCGCCGACGGAGTGGACCCGGCCGGAGCATTCCAATCCGAGAATCGGCGAGGTGCCCGGAGGCACCGGGTAACGGCCTGCCCGCTGGGACAGGTCGGCCCTGTTGACCGCCGTCGCGGCCACCCGCACAACCACTTCGCCCGGGCCCGCTTCGGGCCGTTCGGCCTGGTGCCACCTCATGACCTCGGGCCCACCTGGCGCGTTACAAAGGACCGCACCCATCGAGCGGCCCGGACCACCGCGACCCGACTCCGTTTTCACCATGCGAAGAATCCCTCCCTGGCCCCGAGGGCCAGATCCGTGTGATCGACCGTCGCGCGCGGCGGCCGGCTCAGGCTCGCGGCTCCCGGTCCTGGCCGCTCATCACCGTCCGGGACTCCATCCGGTCGAGACGCCGCCGGATGCCCACCTTTGCCGCATCCGCCGCGAGGCCGGCGCCTCCACGACGACCTCTTCGCAGCCCGTCCGGCTGCCGCCGTGGACTGTGCCTCGCGTGGGTGGACCGCTATCCGCCGGAGCGGCCTCTTTCCAGGAATCCCGGCATCCGCCCGGCCTGCTCCGTGGGGCCGGACCGGACTGCTTGTGCGGCGTCGTCGAGTGCCGGATACGCACCGGGGTGTGAGTCGAGAACGAGCTTGGTGCGTCGAACCGCATCCGGTGAGCCGAGCGCGATTCTGTCCGCGAGGTGGTGTCCCTCGGCGAGGAGATCCTCAGGTTCGACGACCTTGTTGAGCAGGCCCGCGGATGCGGCCTCGATCGGGGTGAGCATGCGCCCGGCAAGGAGCATCTCCTTCGCCAGCAGCTCGCCGACAAGTTCCCGTAATCGCCACATCGTGCCTGCGGCGGCCGCGTTGCCCAGGCTGACCTCCGGGTTGCCGATCCGTGTCCTGGTGGTGCCGAGGCGGAAGTCGCAGGCGTACGCCAACTCCGCGCCAGTGCCCAGTACGTAGCCGTCCGCGAGCGCGATCGTGGGCATCGGCAGCGAACGCACTCGGGCGAATACGGAAGGGTTGACGCATCCGTTGAGGGCGCCTCGATGGCTGCGTCGCGCAAGCTCTCCGACGTCCGCGCCTGCCGCGAAGGTCGCCCCCACGCCCCCGATGAGGAGTACCCGAGGGCTGCGCTCGAGAAATGCGCACACATCGTGGAGCGCTTCGTCGATGGCGAGATTGACGGCGTCGCGCTTGCCCGGCCGGTTGAGGAGAAGGACTGCGCGGTCGTCGTACTCATCGACCACTACTTCATCGGTCGGTCCGATGCTCCGTGCGGTGGTCATCGGCTCACGTGAAGGCGTTGAGGCCGGTCAGGGCACGGCCGACCGAGAGGGCATGTACCTCGACGGTGCCCTCGTAGGTGAGGACCGACTCGAGGTTGTTCGCGTGGCGCAGCGGCGCGTACTCCGTGGTGATGCCGGAGCCGCCGAGGATGGTGCGGCAGGTCCGCGCGATGTCGATCGCTTCGCGGACGTTGTTGAGTTTGCCGACGCTGATCATGGTGGGCGTCAGCGTGCCGGCGTCCTTGGCTCTGCCGAGGTGGACCGCGAGGAGTTGCGCCTTGACGAGCTCGACCGTCATGTCCGCCAGCTTCTGTTGCGTCAGCTGGAATCCGGCGATGGGCCGGTCGAACTGGACACGCGTCAGGGCGTACCGCTGTGCCGATTCGATGCAGTCGCGAGCGGCGCCGACGACACCGCAGACGATGCCGAACCGGGCCTCGTTGAGGGCTCCCAGGGGCCCCGAGAGGCCGTGTGCGTGAGGGAGCATCGCCTCTTGCGGCAGCCGGACGTCGTCGAACGACAGTTCCGAGGTCACGGAGGCGCGCATCGAGAGCTTTCGCTTGACGTCCACCGCGGAGAATCCTGGAGTGCCGGTGGGAACGACGAAGCCTCGTATGCCTTCGTCGGTTCGCGCCCAGACAACCGCGACGTCCGCGATGCCTCCGTTGGTGATCCACATCTTCGAACCGTTGAGGATCCAGTCGGTTCCGTCCCGACGAGCCGTGGTCCTCATACCGGCAGGGTTGCTCCCGAAGTCGGGTTCGGTGAGTCCGAAGCAGCCGATGGCGCGGCCGGCAGCCATCCGGGGCAGCCATTCGAGCTTCTGCTCCTGCGAGCCGTACCGGTGGATGGAGTACATGGCCAGCGACCCTTGGACCGAGACGAAGCTGCGGATGCCGCTGTCAGCCGCTTCGAGCTCCATGCAGGCAAGGCCGTAGCTCATGGCATTCGTCCCGGGGCACTCGTAGCCGGCCAGATGCATGCCGAGCAGGCCGAGGTTGCCGAACTCGACGGCGAGTTCACGGGGAAAGGTGCCCTCGTCGAACCAACGGCCGATGTGGGGCCGGATGTTGTCGTCCGCGAATCGGCGGGTCGTGTCGCGAATCGCGCGTTCCTCCTCGGTGAGGAGGGAGTCGATGTCGAGCAGATCGCCGGCCAGGATCGGGGCGGCGGTTCCCGAGGTCACGGATTTCTCCCATGGTCTGGTGCGCGCGGTGCGCTTGACGGATGTGATGTCGGATGCGGCGAAGGCGGTGAAGCTAGCCCAGATTGCGGTGGCCCCAGGCGCTGATGTGGTCGTACTCGGCCACTTCCCAGTTCTCGTCGACCTCCAAGGCACCCCAGCCGAGCTCGTAGTCGAAACCGCCGGGCGTGGTCGCGTAGAAGGAGAACATGCGGTCGTTCGGGTGGCGGCCCAGGCTTCGCGGAATGCGCAAGTTCGCGTCGAGCGCTCTGTCGAACCCCATCCCGACGGCATCCATGGTGTTGGCCTGGACCATGAAGTGCAGCAGCTGCTTGGAGTATGTGGACCGCGGGGGCCGCTGGACGAGTGCCATCGAGTGGTGACGACGGTTGCAGTGGAGGAAGGCGGCACGCGACTCGCCGTTCGGGGTCTCCTCGTAGGACCCGTCGCTGAGTTCGAAACCCAGGACGTCGAGCCAGAAGTGCTTGGCCTCTTGGAGGTCCTCGACCATCAGCACGGCGTGCCCGATTCCCTGAAGGCCGGTGAGGAACCCGTCGGGCACGGTGGCCGAGTGGAACGGCTGCTTGCACTGAATAGGTGAGTGGGCGAGCTCGACGTGCACACCTCCAGGTGCCTCGAACTGCACGAGGTCCTTCATGGTGCGGCGTTCGCGCAGGGTCTGGTCCGCCGCTCGGACCTCGACACCGGCAGCTTCCACCCGGGCGCGGAGTGCGTCGAAGACCTCGGGGGTGCGCGCGACCAGCCCGATGACGGCCACGTCGTCACGTTCGGAGGGCTGAACCTGGAAGCGGGTGTGCCAGGAGTCCATCCGGTAGTTGCGGGTGCCGTCCTCGTACACGGCTCCCGGCATGAAGCCGATGGTTTCCCGCATGAAGGTGTCCCAGTGGCCGACGTCGGTCGCGTCGATCACCAGGTATCCGAGTTGCAGGTCTTCCTTCACTGTGTGTCTCCCTGTGTTGTCCGGCCGCGCCGGGCTCGGTGGTGGAGTTGTGGGCCGTGGATTCCGCGCCGCTAGAGCCATGGCCCTTGAAGCGCGGCGGCTACCTCCGGTGCCTGGTCGGCATGGAGCTCGGAGGCCAGTACGCGGTCGGGGCGAACCAGCAGGAACGGCGCCCTCGTCCCGACGGCGACGGTGGCATCGAGGTCGGCGAACTCCGGAACCGGGCCGTCGCGCGGCACCTTGTGCGGCGGAAGCAGACGCAGGACCGAGGGGCCCAGCTTGTCGAAGCACGCCGCCACCTCGGGCCATGAGCCGGCCGAGTCCAGCTGGATGAGCGCCCACCCCGGTCCGAGCACGTCATCGAGCGGCTGTTTGTGTCCTCGTGCGTCGATGACCGTGGGCTGGGGAAGGAAGTCACCGACGTCGGCCGCCTTGGTCGGGTTGCAGACGAACCCGGCCGACAGCTTTGCCGGCTTGACCCACTTCATCGACCCGAGCCACTGCCTGGCGGGCGGCGCGAACCTCGCGGCCGCGAACAGCGCGTCGCGGACGCGGGCGCGGTGGCGGCTCGAAGTCATGATCAGCCGGCCCATTCGGTGGGACAGACGCACCATGTCGGCAGCGTGGGGTCGACGCTCGGCGTCATAGGTGTCCAGCAGCGACTGGTCGGCCTCGCCGTGTACGACCGCGGCGAGCTTCCAGGACAGGTTCCGCGCGTCACGCAAACCTGTGTTCAGACCCTGGCCGGCGAACGGCGGCATGAGGTGAGCGGCATCGCCGGCCAGCAGGACCCGCCCCGAGCGCCACCGGGCGGCCACCAACTGGTGTGCGACGTAGACGGCCTTCCTGCGTACCTCCCCGGGCTCCAGACCGATCCGGTACGGAGCACAGAGCCGCTGAAGGAACGAGTGCGCGAGAACCTCGTCCTTGTCCTCCCCGTCGAAGAGCATGAACTCATAGCGACAGCGGCCGTTCGCCCCGGGGACGATGATCGTCGGGCGGCGTGGGTCGCAGTGGAAGGAGGCGCGCCGCTGGTCATGCGGGTCGTTCTCGACGTCGAGAACGATCCACGGCTCCTGTTGGGAGGAACCTTCCATATCGATTCCCAGCTGGTTGCGCACTGTGCTGCGTCCACCGTCGCACCCGACGACCCACGGGACCCGGACACCGAATTCTCCACGCGGACCGGTGATCCGCAACTCGACGTGAGCCTTGTCCTGCCGCAGCGCTGAGACCTGGCACCCGAAAGCCAGAGTGACGTTCCCTCTGCCCTCGGCGCCCTTCAGCAGTGCCTGCTGAAGCCCGGGCTGGTCGAAGAAGCTCTTCTGCGGGTGTCCGTACCGTGGGGCGGAGGGCTGAACGACGACAAGGGGCTGACCGCGTCGTCCGAAGTAGCTGGAAGCCGCGTTCCAGACGAGGTCCGGCGCGATCTCCTCGGACAGCCCGAGCGCCTGGAGCGTCCGTAGCGATTCATCGACGAGGCTGACGGCCCGCGGCTCATCGGCGCAGGACTGCTCAGCCTCGACCACCAGCACGCGGACGTCCTGGTCGGCAAGCAGGCAGGCAACCGCGAGCCCGACAGGGCCGGCCCCGACCACGACGGCGTCGTGGTCGCCCTCCGCGCGGACACCGTCGATTTCGGCCCGGCGTGTCCGGGGCCGGTTCTCGATCATCCACGCCTCCTGTGTGACGGCAGGGTCACGTTCTCCACAGCGATCCTTACAGTCGTCGAGACTTGAATCAAGAGTCGTTTCCTTATTGACGAGTCGTTTCTTCGTATTCAAAGATGTGGCCCCAGACACTCCAAGAGGGCAAAGGACTAGACCAACCGTGAAACTGCTGACCTACCGCGTTGAAGACGACGTTCGATTCGGCGTCCTGCGTGACGACGGCCTGGTGGACATCTCGACACGACTCGAAGGACTCGACTCGATCCGGACAGTCCTGGAGAACGCTGCCCTGGCCGCTGTCGCAGACGCCGCCGCGACGGCCGAGACCGCAGACCGCAAGCTCGAGGATGTCGAGCTCCTGCCCGTGGTCCCGAACCCGGGCAAGATCCTGTGCGCCGGCGTGAACTACCGCGCACACCGTGACGAGGCCGGCCGTAGCGAGGCCACGCACCCCACGATCTTCACCAGGTTCGCCGACTCCCAGATCGGGCACAACGCTCCCGCGCTCCGGCCCCCCGCGAGCGACCGATTCGACTACGAGGGCGAGCTGGCGGTCGTCATCGGCAAGGCCGGAGCGGCCATCGCCCCGGAGGACGCGATGGCCCACGTCGCCGGGTACGCCTGCTACAACGATTTCTCCGTCCGCGACTGGCAGCGCCACACGACCCAGTGGACGCCCGGCAAGAACTTCCCCGGCACCGGAGCGTTCGGGCCGCAGCTCGTCACCGCCGACGAGGTGGCGAGCCTCGACGTTCTGAAGATCCAGACCAGGGTCAACGGGGACGTCCGGCAGTCGGCGACGATCGCGGACCTGATCTTCTCCGTCCCGGCCCTTGTCGGCTACATCTCCACGTTCACGCCTCTGGCGCCCGGCGACGTGATCGTGACCGGCACCCCCGGCGGTGTCGGCATGTTCCGCGAGCCGCCGGAGTTCCTCCACGACGGTGACCTGGTCGAGGTCGAGATCGACGGCATCGGCCTCCTGGTCAACAAGGTGGTCGTCGCGTAGCGATGGACACGCTTCTCACGATCCTGGTCAGCGGTGCCGCGGTCGGCAGCCTGTACGCGCTCATTGCATTCGGGTATGCCTTGGTGTTCAAGGCCTCCCACACCATCAACCTGGCCGCCGGTGCCCTGGTCGTGCTCGGCGGGTACACCGCCTACGAGATCGGCGCCCACGGCCTCGGTGCACCCTTCACGCTCTCCACCCTGTGCGCGGTCGCTCTCACGTGCGCCGGGGGCTGGCTCGCCTATCGCCTGATCGCGCGCCCGCTCCTGGGCGCGACGCCGGACGCTGTTCTCGTCGCGACCATCGGGTTCGACCTGGCGCTGCGGTCCCTCATGACGAGTCGTGAGAAGTGGACGTTGAACAGTCTGGAGGTCGGTTCCCCGTGGACGAACTCGGTGTCGCTGTTCCACCACTTGGTCGCGGTCTCCGACCTGTGGATCGTGGCGATCGCCGCGGTGGTACTCGCCGCGCTGGGCGCGGTGGTGACCTGGACCCGGTTCGGGCTGAACATGAGGGCCTGCGCGGAGGATCCTGAGGCAGCTCAGGCCCAAGGAATCTCGCTGCGCCGCAACCTCGCCGCGGTCTGGCTGATCGCCGCCGCCCTGGCAGGCCTGGTCGGCGTCCTCGTCGGCACCTCCCCGCGCACGCTGGACCAGTCCAACTTCACCTGGGCGCTCCGCGCGCTCCCCGCCGTCGCACTCGGCGGAATGGACTCGCTGCGCGGCGCCGTGATGGGCGGCCTGATCGTCGGCTACGCCGAAGCCGTCTCCAGCGCATGGCAGCCGGAGGTGCTCGGGCAGGGCTATCAGCTCGTCGTTCCCTACGCGCTGATGCTGGTCGTCCTTCTCGTACGGCCGCAAGGGCTCCTGGGGAGCCGGGAGGTGTCGCGGGTATGACGACCAGTTCACAGGGCGCGAGCTCGCGCCCGGCAACTTCGAATGGCAACCAGATGACTGCCATGTCTTCGAGCACACCCTCACCCGAGGGGCCGGGTGGCGACAACACCGGCGCCACCCCGAGCACCGGCAAGCGACGCACCCGGATTCCGCGGCCTCCGGCGCGTACCGCGAAACTGATCGCGCTCATCGCGATTCTTTTCGCAGTCGCCGTCCACGGGCCCGGCGAAGTCATGACCGTCGCCACCACCGCGGCCATCTTCGGCATCGCCGGCATCGGACTGACCGTGCTCGCCGGACCGACGCGCATCGTCAACCTCGGCTCGTCCTGTTTCATCGGCGTCGGTGCCTTCACCACCGCGTACGTCAACAACGTCTACGCACCCAACTTCCTGATCTCGCTGTCGGCCGCAGCGGCCGTCTGCCTGGTTCTCGGCTGGGCGGTCGCCCCCATCGCCAGCCGGCTGGCCGGGGTCTACATCGCGGTCATCACGGTGGGCCTGGCGTTCCTGGGGCAGCACGTGTTCCGGATCGCCGACGGCTGGACCGGCGGTACCGTCGGAGTCCTGCTCACCGACATCCCGTTCTTCGGAGCGAACCTCGCGGGGCCCGCTCAGTTCGGGAACCTGGTGATCGAGCGGTCCCTCGCGTACTTCCTCCTGTGCTCGGTCGTCCTGGCGCTCTGCGTCATCGCCTCGACTCGGCTGCTGGACTCGCGGATCGGCCGCGCACTGCACGTGGTGGGAACTTCGAGCATCACCGCCCGCAGCTTCGGCATCAATCCAGCCCGGTACCGCGGCACCGCACTCGTCTTCTCGGCCGTGCTCTGCGGACTCGCCGGCGGCCTTCTGGCCGGACAGCAATCGTTCGTCTCATGGGAACAGTTCGACATGCTGATGTCGGTTGACCTGATCGCGGTCATCGTTCTCGGCGGCATGGGATCGGTCTACGGAGCCGTCATCGGTGCGGCCGTCCTCTACTCCCTGCCCCAGATCGTCGAAGCGCTCGCCCCGTACCTGCCGTACGTCACCGTCGGCCCGAGCGGCAACGGGCTCTCGCCCGAACAGTTCACGGCTGTCGTCTACGGCGCCGCTCTGGTCGTCGTCATGGTTCTCGAGCCGCGTGGTCTGGCGACACTCGCGAGCCGAATCGCCGAACGCATTCGTACCCGAGCAGTACTCATCCGAAAGGAAACAAACCGATGAGAAGAAGTGTCAGACCCGCGTACCTCGCGGTGACGCTCGCCGGAGCGCTCACGCTCGCGGCGTGTGGCGGCGTGAACTCGGCCGGCAAGAGCACCAAGACGACGGACACCGAGTCCGCCGCCTGCTCCCAGAGCGTCGGCATCACCGACAAGGAGATCAAGCTCGGGGTCCTCAGCGACCTTTCGGGACCCGTCGCCGCCGGCGGCGTGCCGTTCTCCCAGGGCGTCCAGGCCTTCTTCGACTACGCGAACAGCGAACTCGGCGGAGTCGACGGCCGCAAGATCGACGTGGTCGTCAAGGACCACGGCTACGACCCGCAGAAGGCGGTTCAGGCCTACCGTGAACTGAACTCGCAGGTGGCCGGCATACCGCTGAGCTTCGGCACCCCGACCACCAGCGCGGTCGCCGCGCAGATCGGCAACGACTGTATGCCGCTGGTGGCCAACACCGGCTCCGAAGAGGACCAGAAGGACGGCGTCTACTTCTCCGGCTCCACCTACGAGGACAACACGCTCAACGCCATCGACTGGTACATAAAGGACGGGCACCACAAGAACCCGCGGGTCGCCCTGTTCTACCAGGCCGACTCCCTTGGACAGGGCGCCCTCTCGGCACTCGAGTTCGCATCGAAGAAGCGCGGATTCAAGATCGTGTCCAAGCAGTCCTACGCCCCGACCGACAAGTCCTTCTCCGGTCAGCTGGCCGGCATCAAGGCGTCGAAGCCCGACGTCGTCGTCATGGCGAGCACCGTCGGAGCGACCTTCGGCTTCTACGGCGAGGCCACCGCGGCCGGCGCCAAGTGGGACTGGCTCGGTCTGCAGCCCAGCTTCGCGCCCGCGGTCTTCGACCTGCCGTTCTCCAAGGCGTTCCAGAAGAACTTCACCATTGCCTACGGGGGACCGGTCGCCGCGCTCGGCGGCAAGCAGATCGACCTGGCGCGCAAGACGCTGAAGAAGAAGTTCCCGGAGGCGGTCGACAACCCGCCCGCTCTCATCGGCTGGACCGGTGCATACATGTTCTACAGCGCGATGAAGGCCGCGAGCGAGGACGGGAAGCTGACCCGCGGGTCCATCGGCAACGCGCTCTCCAGACTCGACGTTCCCACGGGCGGCCTCGGACCGGAGCGATTCAAGTTCGACCCGAAGTCGCTGACTCCCGGCGTGCCGGACCACTCCGACACGATCGTGACCGCCGACCGGAAGACCGAGGGATCCCTCAAGGTCGTCAAGTCCTGGTCCGCCTCCGACCTGGTCGACGAGTACTACCGGTCCCACAAGTAGCCTGACTCAGCAAGGGAGAAGGACCGTGACCGCAAGCGTCCTGACCGTACGTGGACTGCAGGTCCGCTACGGAGGCTCGATCCGGGCATTGGAAGATGTAGACCTGTCCGTCGAAGCCGGCCAGACCGTGGCCCTCCTCGGCGCGAACGGCGCAGGGAAGACCACACTGCTGCGGACCGTGTCCGGACTGCTCGCCCACCACGGTGGATGCGTCACCAGCGGATCCATTGAACTGTTCGGCTCCCGACTGCCGCAGGGCAACCCCGCTGCGGCGGTCGGAGCCGGACTGACCCAGGTGATGGAGGGCCGTCGGCTGTTCAGGCACCTGACAGTCGAGGAGAACGTCCGGCTCGGCGCAGCCACCCTCCCCCGGGCGGAAGCCCACAAGCGCGCCGAGGACATGTTCGAACGTTTCCCTCTGCTCCGAGAACGCCGTGCCGAACCCGCCGGCCTCCTCTCCGGCGGCCAGCAGCAGACCGTCGCCATCGCACGCGCGCTGGTGAGCTCACCGAGGCTGCTGGTCCTGGACGAACCAAGTCTCGGCCTCTCACCGGTGGCCATCCAGCAGGTCCGCGCCGTACTCGAGGAACTGAAGCGCGACGGTCTGACGCTGCTGCTCGTGGAACAGAACGTCGAGCTCGCCCTGCAACTCGCCGACCACGCCTACGTCATGCAGCGCGGGCGCGTCATCGCCTCCGGTACCACGGCAGAACTCGGCAAGAGCTCAAGCGTCAAAGACCTGTACTTGGGCGACGGCCGGAGCGAACTCGTGCCGTCCGCCCCCAGGCGAGCCGAACGCGATGAAAAGGTGGGCCTTCCATGGATGCAGTGACCACAACGTCCGACCCGATTCTCTCCATCGACGAACTGAACCTGTCGTTCGGCGGCAACCACGTCCTCCGAGACGTGACGTTCCACGTGCCCAAAGCCCAGGTCCTGGCCCTCATCGGCCCGAACGGTGCAGGGAAGACCTCCTTGCTGAACGTACTGACCCGGGTCTACACACCCGACAGCGGAACCGTCGTCCTCCATCGCCCCGACGCCGAACCGGTGTCGTTGCTCGAGGCACGTCCACACGACCTGGTCGGACTCGGGGTGGCGAGGACCTTCCAGAACCTCCAGCTCATCCCCGGTCTCTCCGCGCTCGACAACGTACTCATCGGACGCCACTGGCAGATGAACACAGGCGTCGTCGGCGCCATGACCCGCACGCCACGCGTGCGGAGTCAGGACAAGGCTCACCGGCGGGTGTGTCTGGAAACGCTCGAGTTCCTGGACCTCGCGGAGTTCGCGCGTCGCGACATCGCGACCCTCCCCTACGGAGTGAACAAGCGCATCGAACTCGCCCGCGCACTCGCGACGAAGCCGCGCCTGCTGCTCCTGGACGAACCGGCTGCCGGTCTCAACGACGAGGAGACCGAGGAAATGGCATGCGTCATGCGGCTCATCCGCGAAGAAGGGAGCTGCACGCAGGTTCTCGTCGAGCACGACATGAACATGGTGATGTCGACAGCCGACTCGCTCGTAGTACTGAATTTCGGTGAGGTGCTCACCACAGGAACACCCGATGAGGTCCGCAATCACCCCGAAGTGATGGCCGCGTATCTGGGTGTCGCGCTGACCGAATCATGAAGCCTCGCGATGAATCACCCCCGGGAATCCGTCGGCGCATTCTTTTCAATGCATCGGGTGACGAGCTCGGCCACGCGTTTCACCGCCGGCGAGACTTCGGCCCTGCGGGCCATGGCGAGGTCGATGGTCGTCGGCGCGGCCAGTGCGACATAGGCCACGCCGTCGAGGTTCAGGCTCCGCACCGGCTCCGGCACCAGGGCGACACCGAGGCCGGCTGAGACGAACACGACCAACGTCGCCGTCTCACCCACCTCCAGGCACTTCTTCGGTGTGAATCCCGCGTGCGCGCAGGCTTCGAGCACCTTGGCGTGCATCGAGGAGCGGCTCGCCGACGGATGGATGACAAAGGTCTCCTCGGCGAGAGCCGCCAACTCGATGCGGCGGCGGTGCGCGAGAGGGTGGTCGGCGGGCAGGACCGCGACCAGCTTCTCGGTGCGCACGGTATGGACCAACAGGCCTGGCGTGCGGAGCCCCTCGGGTCGCAACATCGCGAGGTCGTAGGTGCGATCCACCAGGCCGTCGACGAGCTGTGGTGTGAGGAGTTCACCACGCAGGACGAGCTCGACGTCCGGAAGTTCACGGCTGACCTCGCGCGCGACACGGGGGAGGACGTCGTACGTGGCAGTCCCCACGAACCCCATGGCGACACGGCCGGCCTTTCCCTGAGCGAGCAGGCCCATTTCGTCAGTGACCCGTTCGACGGCCTCGAGCAGATCGCGCGCGTGCTCCAGGAACCTGAGCCCGGCCTCGGTGAGTTCCACCCGCCTGCTCGTGCGCGTGAAAAGGCTCAGGCCGACCTGGCGCTCGAGTTGCTTGATCTGCTGCGACAACGCCGGCTGCGCAATGTGCAGGCGTTCGGCCGCGCGCCCGAAGTGCCTTTCCTGGGCCACCTCGAGAAACGACCGCAGCTGACGAATTTCCATGCACACAGACTATCAATCATTGCCAATTATGTATTGGCCCGCGCTAGGTCCACTTGCCTAGCCTTGCCCTATGAAATCCGCATACTTGTACGCCGCCACCCGCACACCATTCGGCCGCTTCGGAGGCGCACTTGCTGCCGCCCGCCGGGACGACCTGTCGGCAACCGTCATGTCCGGAGCACTCGCACAGGTACCGGGCCTCGCGCCGGAGGCCGTAGAGGACGTCTACTGGGGCTGTGCGAACCAAGCCGGTGAGGACAACAGGAACGTCGGCCGGATGGGGGTACTTCTCGCAGGACTCCCCGTCGAGGTGCCTGCCACGACGGTGAACCGGCTCTGCGGTTCCTCGCTCGACGCCGCGATGTCGGCCTCCCGGGCCATCGAGTGCGGGGACGCCGATGTCGTCCTGTGCGGTGGAGTGGAGTCGATGACCAGAGCGCCTTGGGTCCTGCCGAAGCCGTCACGCGCGTTCCCCGCCGGGAACACGACCGCGGTCTCGACCGCGCTCGGCTGGCGGCTCGTCAACGACAGGATGCCCGCGGAGTGGACGGTCTCCCTCGGCGAGGCCAACGAGCTGCTCGGCGAACGGTTCGGCATCTCGCGTGAGCGGCAGGACGACTTTGCGGTCGCCTCGCACAACCTGGCTGACGCAGCCTGGTCCGCGGGGTTCTACGACGATCTGGTGGTCCCGGTCGCCGGCATCGATCTCGGGCGGGACGAGGGCATCCGGCCGGGGTCGAACACGCGGACACTGGCAGGGCTGAAGCCTTCCTTCCAGCCTGACGGCACCATCACCGCGGGCAACGCTTCGCCGCTGAGCGACGGTGCCTCCGCCGTTCTCCTGGGGTCCCCGGACGCGGCCGGCGTCATCGGCTCGGCACCCTTGGCCCGCATAGCGGGCCGCGGAGTGGTCGCGGTGGATCCCCCGCAGTTCGGGTACGCCCCCGTCGAAGCTGCCGGGCGAGCACTGAAGCAGGCCGGGGTGACGTGGGCCGAAGTCGACGCCGTGGAGCTGAACGAGGCGTTCGCCGTGCAGTCCATCGCATGCGTCGACGCGTGGCTCGAGTCCGGACTGCGCGATGCGGCCCTGGTCAACGCCATGGGCGGGGCCATCGCCATCGGCCATCCGCTCGGCGCGTCCGGCGGCCGCGTACTCGGGACCTTGGCAAAGCGGCTACGAGAGTCCGGCGGCCGCTACGGCGTCGCGGCCATCTGCATAGGCGTCGGCCAAGGCCTCGCCGTCGTGCTGGAGAACGTCGCGTGAGCGCCATGATCTGCGCCGACCCGGTCGAAGCGGTGGCCGGCGTCGAAGACGGGTCCACGGTTCTCATCAGCGGCTTCGGGCTGGCGGGCATGCCGGTCGCGCTCATCGACGCGCTCATCGATCAGGGCGCCCGGGACCTGACCGTGGTGTGCAACAACGCCGGCAACGGCGACACCGGTCTCGCCGCCCTCCTCGCGCAGGGACGCGTCACCAAGGTCGTCTGCTCATTCCCCAGGCAGGCGGACTCCTGGGTCTTCGACGACCTGTACCGCGCCCGGAAGGTGGAGCTCGAGCTCGTGCCCCAGGGGAATCTCGCGGAAAGACTGCGAGCGGCAGGAGCCGGCATCGGTGCCTTCTTCAGTCCCACCGGCGTCGGCACACCCCTCGCCGACGGCAAGGAGATCCGCGAGATCGACGGTCGGCACTACGCGCTCGAGTACCCGATCAAGGGCGACGTGGCGCTCATCGGCGCCCATCGCGCCGACCGCCTGGGAAACGTCGTCTACAGGAAGACCGCACGAAACTTCGGTCCGGTGATGGCCACCGCGGCGGGTCTCACGATCGTGCAGGTCCGCGAAATCGTCGAACCGGGCCGGTTGGACCCGGAGTCGGTCATCACCCCGAGCATCTATGTCGACAGGCTGGTGGCGGTATGAGCGGCGGACCTCTGACCAAGCTCCAGATGGCAGCTCGGGTCGCACACGACATTCCGTCAGGCGCGTACGTCAACCTGGGCATCGGTCAGCCGACGTTGATCGCCGACTACCTTCCGGCCGACTCCGGCGTATCCCTCCACACCGAGAACGGGATGCTGAACATGGGCCGCGCCGCCATCGGCGACGAGACCGACCACGACCTCGTCAACGCCGGAAAGATCCCGGTCACCGAACTGCCGGGTGCGTCGTACTTCCATCACGCGGACTCCTTCGCGATGATGCGCGGCGGCCACCTGGACGTCTGCGTCCTCGGCGCGTTCCAGGTATCGCCCAAGGGCGACCTCGCGAACTGGCACACGGGCGAGCCCGATGCCGTGCCGGCCGTCGGAGGCGCCATGGACCTGGCCATAGGTGCCAAAAGCGTGTTCGTGATGATGACGCTGTTCACGAAGGGCGGAAGACCGAAGCTCGTGCCGGAGTGCACCTACCCACTGACCGGGCTTGCCTGCGTGTCGAGGGTCTACACCGACCTGGCCGTCTTCGAGCTCGACAAGACCGGGACCGCGACGGTTCTCGAGACCTACGGCATCACGTTCGACGAACTCTCCGAACGCCTGGAGGTGCCGCTGCGCGCGCAGTGACCAAGCGGAGCCGACCGGCATGATTCACCCCTGCCTCGCACGCAGGGGAGTGCCGGCTGCGATGCAGGCCGGCTCGAAAGGCAGCATTCTCGGGCCGGCCGTCCACCCCCCGACGCTCGAGCGATCCATGTGCCGGTCGGTCTCACATGACGTCCGCACAGGGGGGACAGGTCCTGCCGGTCGGAGGGAACCACCGGCCCCCGGGCCATCAGGACGTCGTGGGTCAGCACGATTTCCGACTTGATTGATATCTATCTCATCTTTGATTAAGCCATCAGTCACTGTCAGGATGACAGGTACACAAGTGGGTTCGCCCATAACCGAACAGTGACGGAGGGTCTGCATCATGAGCGAGGTCTGGGCCGCTGGAATTCACAAACTCGGTGAGGCGCCTCGCCCAACCGCCGTTCCCGCGCCGGCCCCAACCGCCGACACCGTGCCCATCGAGGTTCATGCCGCCGGCTTCAATCCTGTCGACAAGCTCATCACCTCCGGCAACTGGTACGGCGGAAACCCGCCGTTGCCCTCGATTCCCGGCCGCGAAGCCGTCGGTGTCGTACAGGCGGACCGGGGCGAGTGGAAGGCCGGTGACCGCGTGTACTTCCGCATGCCCGCGAACGCGCCGGGCACCATGGCGCAGACCGTGAACGCCGCCATCGCGAGCCTCATCCGTGCTCCGTCCGACCTCGACTCGACCACTGCCGCGGCGATCGGATTCGCCGGCACGACCGCGTCTCTGGCCCTCCTGGAACGCGGGGGGTTGGTCCCGGCCGAAACCGTGGTCGTCCTGGGCTCGACCGGCGCGGTCGGACGATGCGCGGTGCACGTCGCGCTCGAGCACGGGGCCCGCCGCGTCATCGCAGTGAGCCGGACGGGCTCGGAGGACTTTGGAGCGGCCCTCCTTGACGCGGGCCGAGTGGTCCCCGTGACACTGCCTGGCGCCGACGGTGTCCCTGGTCTCGATGAGCGCATTCTCGAAGCGGCGGGCGCACCCGTCGACTTGGTTGTCGATCTGCTCTGGGGAGCGCCCGCCGGCGCCGCCCTCTCCACGCTGGGGGCCGGGGGTCGGCTTGTGAACGTGGGAGCCAGTGCTGGTGCGGAGCTGATCCTGCGTAGCGAGACCATGCGGTCGAAGCCGGCCGAGATCCGAGGTCACACCAACGCCCAGTACTCCCCGGCGACTTTCAACACGCACTGCAAGAGCATTTTCGAGCTTGCCTCTCAAGGAGGTCTGAGCCTCCCGACAGTGGTCTACAAGCTTGAGGACGTCGCTGAGGCGTGGCACCGGATGGACCGGTCGCCGCGCGCAAAGACAGTGGTCACCTTCGAGCACTGACACCCCGCTGACACCCCGCGAGACGTTCGCGGTGGCCCTCGCGTGGGTGTCAGCGTCCCCTTGGGGATCGTCAGCCACTCAGCCGGCAGGCGCCGCCTCGTCAGGCGTCAGGCTCTGCTTCGCGGGCGTTGATCAGCAGCTCGGTGGTCCGGTTGAAGTGATCACTCAGTCGTGCGACCGCGAGATCGGCGTCCCGAGCCAGCGCCGCGTCGCAGATCTGCTGATGCTCACAGGCGACATCGCGCTTGCTCTGGGCGGTCAACGGGGCGGACAGACGCCGGTAGAGCTCACTGGCGTCGAACAATGAGCTGCACATCTCCAGGAGCATCGGCATGTCGCACGCCGAGATCAACGCCGTGTGGAAATCCCGGTGCGCCTCGGCCCACTGCTCGGTGGTGTGCAGCGGGTCATCCTCCGACCGGGTGGGTGTACGCGCCAGCAGGTGATGAGTCGCGACGACCCGTGACTCCCAGGTGAAGTCGCCCAATGAGATCGACTGGCGCAGCGCGTACCCCTCGATGAGCACGCGAAGGTCGGTCAGCTCGCGCAGACCCTTCTCCGTCAGCTCGACCACTCGGAAGCCCTGGTTGTGCTGACCGTTCACCAGACGCTGCTCGGCCAGCCGCGACAGTGCCTCTCGGATGACACTCACACTCACACCGAACTCCAGTCGGAGTTCGGCCGGCTTCAGACGAGCGCCTGGCTCGTAGGCCCCGTTCAAGATCGCGCGCCGCAGCTCCGCGTATACGTGACTGGAGAGAGTCTCGGATTTCCCCGTGCGAGCCATGCTCCAAGACTACCGACTCTCACCAGAACTTTCGCACAATGTCTTCATGTGACGGTTGTCACTATCAGTGTCGACTCTTGAGGTGCTGACACTCCGCGGCGGAGGGTCACCGGGAGCCGGCGGTCAGCAAGGCCGCCCGTCCCGACTTCGGGATTCCCGAGCAATCAGAGTTTGCGGGGCTGAAAACGGAGGAAATCCTGACGCCACCAGGGGGCTCGGTATGTATCTGTTTCGTCCCCCATTTCTTGTCGAATTCCGAGCAAGATGGCGATGTCCGTTCGCCGCGTTCCAAAGGTGAGCGATGAGGTAAGGCTGACGGCAAGAAGAATGCCCATATTCTGCTATTTTGCGGCTATTTCGAGTCAGGAGATGGACGCGGGGGCCGTGTCCCGCGATCCTCCGCCCGCGATCAACAGACTCGGGCAGCTCATGGGCTCCAAGGGTGAGTGATGAATGCGTCAATGCCGTACTGGCTGACTCATGAGAACTCCGGCGCGATGGGGCGCATGGGTAGACTGATGGGTATGCCCACGTCAGCGCCGCCCAGCAACCGCTTCGAACGACGCCGTGCCGAGACTCGTCAGGCGCTCGTCCGCGCGGCCCGGCAGATACTCGCGGAGACCGGAGACACCAGCGCGAGCATCCAGGCGATCGCCGAACGCGCGGATCTCGGCTTCGGCACCTTCTACAATCACTTCGAATCCAAGACGGAGTTGTTCGACGCGGCGGTGCGTGACGCCCTCGAAGAACTGGGCCAGGCCTTCGACGAGTACCTGGAAGACGTCGATGACCCTGCGGAACTTGTCGCGGCCGGCTTTCGCCTGAGTGCACGGTTGGCGGACGCCCGGCCCGAGCTGATGCAGGTCGTGCGTCACCGGGGCCTCAACTATCTCCACTCGGATTCGGGCCTGGGGCGGCGCGCAATACGTGACGTGGAGGTGGGCATTGCATCCGGCCGTTTTAGTATCACTGACCCCACGGTCGCGGTGACCGCCCTGGGCGGTTCCCTGCTGGGGCTGGTGGAGCTCCGCTTCGCCCAGCCCGAGCGTGATGGCGACGAGGCCGCGTCGGTCCTGGCCGAGATGCTGCTGCGCATGTTGGGCGTCCCCTCCGAGGACGCCCATGACGTCGCTTGGTCCCCTCTGCCCGACCTCCATTGACGAGGGTGCGTCGTCACTGATCGGAGCGGTCCTGTGGGGGTGGCGGCAGCCGATGGTGACGGGGACGTGCATGCCACAATGGGCACACTTGCTCCTCTTCCGGTCTTCATCGAGGTCTTTCGTGTCCCAGTCCGTCGGCCGCGTGCCGCAGCGGCGCAACGCGCGGTCCAACAGGGCACGCATCCTGGCCACCGCGCGCCAGGAGCTCGGACGGAACCCTGATATCACCCTGGAGGAGCTGGCTCGCGCTTCCGGTGTCGTCAGGCGCACTCTTTTCGGCCACTTTCCCGGGCGCGCGGCGCTCCTCGAGGCGCTGGCCGAGGAGGCCGCCGAAGCCGTCCAGGCCGCTGTGGCGGACGGACCGCCAGTGACCGAGTCGGCCGAGCGGGCACTCGCGCGCTTCTCCCTGTCGATCTGGCCGGTGGGTGACCGCTACCGGATGCTCCTGGCACTGGCCCGGCGGGACCTGGGCGTGGAAGGTGTCGACGAGATCCTCAAGCCTGCCCGTATCAGGGGCACGGTCATCGTGGAGCAGGGACAGCGCGAGGGCGTCTTCCACTCCCATCTGCCGCCAGCAGTGCTCAGCGCCGGCCTGGAGGCGATGACGGTCGCCCTGCTGGAGGAGGTCAACACGGGTGCGTTCGAGGACGACGGCACTCGGGTGGCTGTCGCCACGCTCATCGCGGCCGGTGTCCCGGAGAAGCGGGCACGCGTCGTGGTCGACGAAGCGGTCGCCTTGTCGGCGGCGGAGGATGCCGTCGGCGGCTGAGCCGCGTCGCTGCTGTTGGTGCAGAAGTTCGAACAGACCCTGGTGCGATAACACCGGGGTCTCGTCATGTACGCCCTGACGGTGGCGCCGCATCGGGACGGTGCCGGGCGTCCCCTCCCGGCACCGCCCGAGGACGGGCCGTGCGCCGCTCGGGCACGGCCCGTCCTCGGGCGGTGCAGACCGGATCAGCTGTCCGGCCCGTGACCCCGTGGGGTTCAGGCCACGCCCACGGAATCGGTCTCCTCCGCTGCCACCACGGTGCCCCGCCGACGGTGCCCGCCGGCGTGCTTGCGGCCCGGCAGGACGGTGATGACGTCCAGGGTGCCGACGGCCATGACGATGCCGCCGATGAGGCTGGTCTGGGCGATGGCGTGGGCGAAGGACTCGTGGACGGCGTGGACGAGGACCTGGGCCTGCTGGGGTCCGCCCTGCGGGTTCTTCGCGACCTGCTCGGCGACCGCGAGGCCGCCGCCCACCGAGTCCTTGGCGGTGTCCATCGCGGCGGCCGGGAGGTGACCGCCGATCAGGTCGGTGAACTTGTGCTTGTAGGACGTGGCGAGGAGCGAGCCGAGGACGGCGATACCCAGGGAGCCGCCGAGTTCGAGCGCGGTGTCGTTGGCACCGCCGCCGACGCCCAGTTCCGACTCCGGGAAGGAGCCCATGATGGTGTCGGTGGCGGGGGACACGCTCAGGCCGATCGCGAAGCCGAGCATGAGCAGGGGCGCGAGGAAGTCGGTGTACGTCGAGCCGGACTCGATGCGTGTGAGCAGGAAGACGCCCGCCGTGCCGATCACCATGCCGGTGCCCACGACCGACTTCACGCCCAGCTTCGGGGCGATCCGGCCGGTCACCGCGGCACCGGCGAAGACGGCTCCGGCCAGCGGCAGCAGTCGTACGCCGGTCCCCAGGGCGTCGTAGCCGAGGACGAACTGCAGAAACTGGGTGCAGTAGTAGATCGAGCCGAAGGTGCCGAAGAAGAAGAACAGCACCGCGAGCATGGAGCCGGAGAAGGGGCGCTCGGTGAACTTGCGGACGTTCAGCATGGGGTGGGGGCGGCGCAGTTCCCAGGCGACGAAGGCCGGCAGGCCGACGCCGGCGACCACGGCCGCGGTGATCGGGCCGGTGCCCCAGCCGAAGTGCGGACCCTCGATGGTCGCGTAGACCAGGGAGCCGACCGAGACGATCGACAGCAGACCGCCGACGTAGTCGATGCCGCCCATGTCGTCGGCTTTGGACAGCGGCACGAGGAGCAGCGCCCCGATGACTCCGAGGACGGCGATGGGCACGTTCAT
Source organism: Streptomyces sp. NPDC005728 (assembly GCF_040630895.1). Lineage (NCBI taxonomy): Bacteria > Bacillati > Actinomycetota > Actinomycetes > Kitasatosporales > Streptomycetaceae > Streptomyces > Streptomyces sp. NPDC005728. The sequence goes on along the minus strand of NZ_JBEXYL010000039.1, from coordinate 42,551 downwards.
CAGGAAGGTGGAGCCCCAGGCGTGCTGCTGGAGCAGCCATCCGGCGGCGAGCGGCCCGGCGGCGATGGCGAGGCCCGAGGTGGCGGACCACGCAGTGATGGCCTTGGCGCGCTCCGCCTTCGGGAAGACGGCGACCAGTAGGGACAGCGTGGCCGGCATGACGACGGCGGCGCCGATGCCCATGATCGCGCGGGCGGTGATGACCAGGTCGGTGTGGTGTACCTGGCTGCCCATCACCGAGCCGCCCGCGAAGATCAGCAGACCCAGGACCAGGGCGCCGCGGCGGCTGTACTTGTCGCCGATCGAGCCGAGGACCAGCATCAGGGCGGCGTACGGGACGGTGTAGCCGTCGATGACCCACTGCAGGTCACTGCTGGACAGGCCCAGGTCTCGGGATCGGGCGCCGCCACGATCAGCGACGTGTTCGCCATGACGACGATCAGCAGGCTCAGGCAGAGCACGATCAGGGCCCACCAGCGACGCGGGTAGGGCCCCGTCGTCTTCTCGACGGGTGTGGTGGCGAAGAGCGGCATCGAAATCTCCTCGGCGGGAGGTGAAGCGGAGGCTTCGGGGGTTCGCGGAACGGGGTGAGCGGTGTGGTCGCGGCCGTGGGCCTGCGTGGCACCGGAACGATTAATTGCTCACTGATGTGCAGACTAGTTAATTGCTCGCTGCTGTGCAACTATCGAGGCGCCCTCCTACCGCCGACCGACCGGAGGACCCATGGCCAGCGCATACATGCCCGAACCCCCGGGGCGCAGCCGCACGCGCCCCACCCGGGCTCGCATCCTCGAAGCCGCGCGACAGGAACTCGGCCGCGATCCCGACAGCAGCCTCGGTGACATCGCCGAAGCCGCAGGCGTGGTGCGCCGGACGGTCTATGGCCACTTCAACGGAAGGGCTGCGCTCGTGGAGGGGCTCGTGGAGGACGCCGCGCAGGCGCTGCGGCAGGCACTCGCTGTCCGCGGTGCTCCCGAGTCGGACGTCGTCACGGAGCTGGTGCGCTTCGTCCTCGCCGTGTGGCCCGTCGGTGACCGGTACCGCATGCTGCTCCGCCTCGCCCCCAGGATCTCGGGGCCGAGCGGGTCGCCGAGATCCTGGCCCCCGCGCGCCAGGCGGCGGCGGCGATCATCGACACCGGTCAGCGGCAGGGAGTCTTCCAGACCGGCGTTCCGGCCGGCCCGCTGAGCCGGGCGCTGGAGGGCCACTTGCTGGGACTCCTGGACTGCGTCAACGCCGGGACCTGGAGCGACGACGGCACGGGCACCGCGGCTGCCGCCCTGATCGCCATGGGCGTGGACGGCGACCTCGCCGTCACCCGCGTCCGCAGCCTCCGCGGCCCGAGCGCATGGGCGTCCAGACCCCAGGCGCATATCCCGAGAAGTTCCCGAGTCTTTCCCGGAGAGGACACTCATGTACCCGTTCCAGTCCGATGACGAACCGATCGGTGAGCCCTACTACGGCGACTCCTCCGTCTACGCGAGCCCGCCCTCTCCAAGGAGGCGGCGCACGATCGTCGCCGCCGCGTCCCTGGCGGTGATACTGGTCGGCGCCGTCGTGGTCGACCGGATTGCCGCAGCCGGTGCGGCAAGTCGTACGGCGGAGGCGTTCCAGAAGGGGATGGGGACTTCTCGGCGGCCTGACGTGCATGTAGGCGGTTTTCCCGTGCTGACGCAGCTGGCTGCGGGCAGCCTCCGGCATGTCGAGATCACGGCCCATGACATACCGGCCCGCGGAACGGCCCGGCCGCTGCCGGTGACGAGGCTGGTCGTCGGTGTGAATGGACTGAAAACCTCGGGGAGCGCCGAGGAGGCCCATGCGCGCAGCGTCGAGGCGACCGCATTCTTGTCGTACGACGACCTGTCGAGCACCCTTGGCCTCGGGATCTCGCAGGGGGGCAGGGCGGGACTGGTCGATGCGACGGTCAGCCTTCCGCTCGGCGGGGACGTGACCGTGAGTGCGGCCATCTCGGCGGCCGGCGGCAACCGCATCGCCTTCTCGGGTATCCGGGTCACTCAGGGAGTTGATCCCTCCCGCCGCAGAGCTGCTCGACAAGGCCCTGTCGAAGCCCATCCCGCTCGAGAACATCCCCGAGGGACTTCACCTGCGATCGGTGACGCCCACGGACGGCGGGATCGATGCCCGCTTCACCGGCACGTCCGTCACCTTCCGCCCGAGCGCGTCGTCCGCCGCGTGAAATGCCGACCGGTCAGGCGGGTTCGGGGGTGCCGGGAGAGCGCGCAGCGCCCGGGTGGCCAGGCCGTTCTCTTCGGTAGGCGCCGAGTCCAATGGCGGTGCGATGGCTGCATCAGTTGTGATTAATTCATCAGTCACACCGTGAACGGCTTGACGACGGAACTGTCACAGTTGATAATTTCCTCATTACGGCAATGTCGCTCGGAGGGCACCATGTCTGAAACCCACGTCAAGGGGGCCAGTGTCAAGACGGCCCACCAGGACCTCCACAGCGAGCAAGGCGCTCTGCGTGGCGAGCATCCGGGCAGGGCCCGGAATCCGGTGATCAAGGTGGCGGACCTGGCCTGGCTGGAGTTCGAGAAGCCGGATCTGGACCGGGCCGAGGTCTTCGCCCGTGACTTCGGCTTCCAGATCTCCGCGCGTACCGAGCATGAGCTGTGGCTGCGTGGCACCTTCGCGGGCTCGCCCTGCATGGTTATCCGGCGTGGCCGGACCTCTCGATTCATCGGCCCTGCGTTCCGTACGGCGGAACGGTCCGACCTGGACAGGCTGGCCCGGGCCACGGGCATGACCGTACGGGACGCCGACGTGCCGGGCGGTGGCGGTGTGGTCGATCTGCTTGACCCCTCGGGCTTCCCGGTGCGCGTCGTGCACTGTGGCGAGGAACTGCCCGAGTTGCCCGGGCAACAGCCGCTGCCGCTCAACACCGGCACCGCTCGACGTCGTGCGAACGCCACCCAGCGACCGCCGCGCGAGCCGTCCCGTATACAGCGGCTGGGCCATGTGGTGCTGGAGACACGGGTTTTCGCCCGGGCCCTGGACTGGTACCTGGACACACTCGGGATGATCGTGTCCGACTTCCTGTTCCTGGACGGGCAGCGCGACCGTGGCCCGACCATGGCGTTCATACGCTGCGACCAGGGCAGTGTGCCGGCCGACCACCACACGCTCGCCATGCACCTGGGGCCGGGCACCGACTATGTCCACTCCGCCTACCAGGTGACCGACCTCGACTCGATCGCCGCCGGCGGCGAGTACCTGGCCGAGCGCGGTTACCAACGCAGTTGGGGCATCGGCCGGCACATCCTGGGCAGCCAGCTCTTCGACTACTGGCGCGACCCCGACCGCTTCATGCTGGAGCACTTCGCCGACGGCGATCTCTTCTCCTGCGACGTCGAACCCGGTTGGGCACCCATGTCGACGAGCGGCCTGGCCCAGTGGGGCCCGCCGGCCACCCGCGATTTCCTGGGCGCGAGCCCCTCCCCGCAACGCGTCCGCGATGTCGTCCAGGCCCTGCGGGGCGAAAACGAGATGGACCTGGCCCGCCTCCTGGGCCTGATGAAGGCCATGAACTCCTGACCCCGACTCCCCATCACATAACAAGGGCACTGACATGAGCACCAACGTCCTGCGCACCGCCGGCGGCTGGTGGGTGGTGCGCGACGCGCGCGCCGTCCCCGTGAAGACCGAAGCCGTCACCACCGCCGAACTGATCGCCGACCGCGCCTCCGTACGCGACGCGGCCGTTTCGGACGACGAGGGCACGCCCGTTGCCGACCTTGTCGCTCTCTCGCCGATCACCACCCCCTGCCGGGTGATCGCCCAGATGGTCAACTACCGCAGCCACGCCCGTGAGTCGGGATTCAGGGGCGACATCCCGCCGGCGTTCTTCCGCAAGGCCTCCGGGTCGGTCAGCGGGCCGCACGAGAGCGTCGTCCGGCCGCCGCACGTGAAGTTCCTCGACTACGAGATCGAACTGGGCCTGGTCATGGGCACGCCTCTGCCCGTCGGCACCGTCGTCGAGGAACGCGACCTGCCGTCATACGTCGCCGGGCTCGTGATCGCCAACGACATCAGCGCCCGCGACGTCCAGCTGACCAAGACGCAGTTCTACGAGAGCAAGTCGTACCCCACGTTCACGCCGACCGGCCCGTGCCTGACCCTGCTGGAGCCGGAGGACTTCGTCCATCTCCCGGACCTGCGGCTGACGTTGTCGGTGAACGGCGAGCGGCGTCAGGACCGCACCCTCGCCGATATGATCGTCCGCCCGGCGCAGGCACTCACCCTGCTCGCCCGATTCCAGGCAATCGACCCCGGTGACCTGCTGCTTACCGGCACCCCCGGTGGCACCGCGCTCAAGGCCCCGCCCAAGGCGATCGAGAAGATCGGCGCCCTGCTGCCTCCCGCCGCGAAGTGGAAGGCGTTCTTCAAGAGCCAGGCGAAGAACCCGCACTACCTGCGCACGGGTGACGTGATCACGGCGACGATCTCGACCCCGGACAGCCGGATCGACCTCGGGGAGCAGCGCACTCCCGTCACGGACGCCGAGTAGGGACCCGAGGTGAGCCGTACATGACCGTCGACCAGGCGCCGTCACCGAACGCCGCACAACGCGTCCCAGTCGTGGTCAACGGCGCCGGGCCGGTGGGCGTGACCGCCGCCCTCCTGCTCGCCCGGCGCGGAGTCCGCGGCGTCGTCGTGGAGCGCCATCGGGGCGTCTGCCCTCTCCCGCGCGCCGTCGCCACCGACGACGAGGCGGGCAGAATCCTCCGGACCGCGGGCGTGGGCGAGGAGTTCGCCGCGATCGCCCGCCCGGCCGACACCGCCGCCTGGGCGCACCTGCCGCACACCACGGGTGGCCCCCGACCCTCCCCACGCACCGTCGAGAAAAGCCTGCCGAGGAGCGCCGCACGATGATCACGCCGTATCCGGACCCCTTCACGACGCCCGATCCGCAGGCCGTCGCGGGCAGCCGCATAGTGGACTTCGCTCGCCACGCCGGACGGGACGGCACCGACTTCGCTGCCCTGCACCGCTGGTCGGTCACCGACCTGGCGGGCTTCTGGGCGGCGGTGTGGGACTACTTCGGCATCGACGCGGACACCCCGTACGAGGAGGTCCTGGCCGAGGAGACCATGCCGGGTGCCCGCTGGTTCCCGGGCGCCACCCTCAACTACGCCCACCACGCCCTGCGCCGTCTCCCCGACGACGGCGTGGCGGTGCTCGCCCTCGACGAGACCAGCTCCGGCTACGAGGTGACCGGGAGTCAGCTGCGGGCCCAGGTCGCCTCCGTCGCCGTGACCCTGCGCGACCTGGGGGTGAGGTCGGGCGACCGGGTCGTGGGATATCTGCCCAACATCCCGCACACGATCGTGGCCTTCCTGGCCGCCGCGAGCCTGGGTGCCGTGTGGTCGGTGTGCGGACAGGACTACGCGCCCAAGGCCGCCGCCGACCGGTTCGCCCAGCTCGAACCCACGGTACTGATCGCCGCCGACGGCTACCACTTCAACGGCACTGCCCACGACCGCCGCGACGCCGCCCTCGAACTCGCCCGTGAGCTGCCGACGTTGAAGGCCACGGTGCTGGTGGACCACATGGGCCTGCCCTGGCCGTCGCACGCGTACCCGTCGCTGGCCGTGCCGTGGGAGGACGCCGCCACCCGTACCGAGGAACTCACCTGCGTGCCGGTCCCGTTCGACCACCCCCTGTGGGTGGTGTTCTCCTCCGGCGCCACCGGCCTGCCCAAGGGCATCGTCCACGGTCACGGCGGCGTCGTGCTGGAACACCTGAAGACCCTCGGCCTGCATTCCGACCTCGGCCCCGGCGACCGCCTACTGTGGTACACCACCACTCACTGGATGATGTGGAACCTGATCGCATCGACCCTGCTGACCGGCGCCACGACATGCACCTACGACGGCAGCCCGGCACCGTACGCCAGGCCCGACATCCTCTGGGAACTAGCCGCGCGCCACAAGGTGACCGTCTTCGGCACCAGCCCCCAATACCTGCTGGGCATGGCCAAGAGCGGCGGCACCGACATCGTCTCCGGCTTCGCCGGCAGTGCGCCCAACACCCCCGTGTGGGCTGGCGAGTTGTCCGCTCCGCACCTGGGCGTGGCGCTGGCCGCATACGACACCGCGGGCCGCCCGGTCACCGGGCAGGTCGGCGAACTGGTCGTCACGCGCCCTGTGCCGTCGATGCCGCTGTACTTCTGGAACGACCCCGACGGCACCCGCTATCACGACGCATACTTCTCCACCTACCCCGGCATCTGGCGGCACGGAGACTGGATCACCGTCACAGGCCACGGCTCGGTCATCGTCCACGGCCGCTCCGACAGCACACTGAACCGCAACGGCGTGCGCCTCGGCAGCGCCGACATCCACGACGTCGTCGAACACCTATCCGAGATCACCGAAGCCCTCGTCATCGGCGCGGAGGAACCCGACGGCGGCTACTGGATGCCGCTGTTCGTCGTCCCGGCCGCCGGCGTGACTCTGAACGACGCCCTCCGGGAGAAGATCCGCGACGCCATCGGTACGGGCGCCTCACCCCGCCATGTCCCCGACGAGATCCTCGAAGTGCCGGGAATTCCGCACACCATGACCGGTAAGAAGCTCGAAGTACCGGTCAAACGCCTGCTCCAGGGCGCCTCGGTCGAGCAGGTCGTCAACCCCGCCGCGGTGGACGCTCCGGACCTCATCGACTACTACGCCGGCCTGGGTGCCGAGCGCCGGGGTCGGTCGGCATGAGCACCGCACACCTCACCCTGGCCGTCGTGCTGGCCCCGGTCTTCCTCCTGCTGGGTCTGGCGAAGCTCGCCGCGGTGCCGTTCATGCGCCAGGCGGCGGCACATCTCGGCATGACGACCGGCCTCTACCGGGTCGTCGGCTTCCTGGAGGTCGCCGGAGCCCTCGGGCTGTTGTGCGGGCTGGCCTCGGCTCCGCTCGGGGCGGCCGCGGCGACTGGGCTGGCGCTGTTGATGGTCGCAGCCGTGGTGGTGCACCTGCGCCACCACGACGCGGTGGTACGAGCGGTGCCGGCGGCCGTGCTGGCCCTGGCGGCGGTGGCATACGCGGGGACGGTGGTGGCCGTCGGCTGACGGAAAAGGATGTGCACCACCTTATGAGGGAGGCCCGTCGATGCATCACGGGTCTCCCGCTCGCTGGAACCGATGACGGCCGCGCCGATCTTTCGGCCGGGTCGGTCATCGCGACCAGCGGGGCCACCGCTTCGGGCCGACAGGCGCAGGACATGGTGCGACCGGCCCGAACGCCCGCCGGGATCCGACCCGGACCCGTGACCCTTGTGGAGACGTGCTGTGAACTTCCCTGGACCAGACGAGCCGACCTTCGCCGGTACGGGTGGAGGCGTGTGGCATCCGGCTCCCGTCATACCCTGGCCGCCGACAGCGTTCGGCAGCCGCTACGAACTGAGGCGGCTGCTCGGGCAGGGAGGCATGGCCGAGGTGCACCTGGCCCACGACAGCCGGCTGGACCGGATCGTCGCGGTCAAGACCCTGCGGGCCGACCTCACTCAGGACCATGTGTCCCAGGCGAGGTTCCGCAGAGAGGCTCAGTCCACAGCCTCGCTCAACCATCCGGCGATCGCAGCGGTCTACGACACCGGCGAGGACTTGACCTACGGGCAGGACGGCGTCGCCGTGCCGGTGCCGTACCTGGTGATGGAGTACGTCGACGGCACACCGCTGAGCGAGGCGCTCTACGCCCAGCCGTCGTTGACGCCGCAGCGTGTTCTCGAACTCGCCGAGGGCATCCTCCAGGCGCTTGAGCACGCCCACCGCCAGGGCATCGTGCACCGGGACATCAAGCCGGCCAACGTCATGGTGACCCGCGCCGGTCAGGTGAAGGTCATGGACTTCGGGATCGCACGCGACATGCGGGACATGGGTCTAACCCAGACGTCCATGGTGATCGGCACCGCGCAGTACCTCTCTCCGGAGCAGGCGTTGGGCGAGGAGATCGATGCCCGGTCCGACCTCTACTCGGTGGGATGTCTGCTGTACGAACTCCTCACCTACCGGCCGCCCTTCCTCGGCGACTCTCCCGTGGCGGTGATGTACCAGCACGTCCAGGAGGCACCGCAGCCACCGAGTCTGTTCAATGGCTTGGTCACTCCGGAGATGGACGCGCTCGTCCTGCGGGCCCTGGAGAAGGACCGTGCTCACCGGTACCAGTCCGCCGCAGAGATGCTCGACGACGTCATGGGGTGTCTGGATACCCGCGCCTTCGCGCCTGCGGCAGTGCCTCCGCGGGAGCCGCTCGGGAGGCCGGACGAGGGGGATGGCGACGATGCGGACGAGGGGGGAGGGAAGCGAGGGACCAGCGCCCTGATCGTGGCCGGTGTCGCGGTCGTCGTACTGACGGTCGGACTGGGCTGGTTCATGTTCGGGCGGGGCTCGGCCGCCGACGGCGAGGCGGACGTCCCGGTTCTGGTCGGAAAGACGCTCGACGACGCACGTACGGCGGCAGACAACGTCGGACTCACGGTCACGGTTGCCGAAAAGGGGCCGTGCGACGACCAGCCTGAGGACCACGTCTGCACGCAGAGCCCCACCGATGGCCGTCTCGCCAAGGGCGAGTCCGTCTCCGTCACTGTCTCGACGGGTTCACCGAAGGTCGAGGTACCGGACGTGGTGGACAAGAACGAGGACGACGCTTCGCGCATCCTGGAAAGCAAGGGATTCCAGGTGACGACCCGGCACGTGGAGTCCGGCAAGGACGCCGGAACGGTCCTCGAGCAGAGTCCGGACGGCGGTGAAAAGGCGGAGAAGGGCACTGAGATCACCCTCACCGTGGCCAAGGAAGAGGCGAAGTCCACTGTCCCGGACCTGTCGGGGAAGACCGTGGACGAGGCCACAAAGCTGCTGGGGGAGCACGACCTGAAACTGGGAGGCACTACCGAGGTCGAAAGCGACGCCACCCCGGGCACGGTCATCGGCCAGAGCGAGCAGGCGGGCTCCGAAGTCGACCCCAGCAGCACGATCGACATTCAGATAGCCAAGGCGCAGCAGACCGTCGAGATCCCCGGTGACATCGTAGGCAAGACGCTGGCTGAGGTCCGCAGTGAGCTCGACGGCCGCGGACTCACTGTCAGTGTCGCCTCCGGCTCCTCCCAGGCGTCCGACTCCATCGTGACCTCCAGCACGCCACAGGTGGGTAGCGAGGTCGCGGAGGGAAGCACCGTGATCGTCGTCACCGAGGAGACGGCGTCGTCCGGGGAAGGCGAAGCCGCACAGAGCGCATCCCCGTCGCCGAGTGCGTCGTAGGTCCCTGTTTGCCGACGCAGGTCGATTCAACGGGACGGGGTGCGCTGCCCCCCGCCTGGCGATACTCGCTCCATGGGTGGAAAAAGCCGGCTCAGCGCACCCGGCCCCGCGGTTTCAGCGGCACAGGCGGAAGCTCCGGAGCCGCCAGCCGATCCCCGTCGTACCCCTTCACTTCCCCAAATCCCGACCCGTTCATCCAGTCCTCGCGGGCCCGCTCGATCTCCACCTGGGAGCGGGCGACGAAGTTCCACCACATACCACGTGGTCGACGGTTCTTCCCAGGTCAGAGGTACCGCACACCTTCGGGCGTCAGCAAAGGGTCAGCACCGGACGCCGAGGAAGCACCTCCACCCCGCGGCCACAGCCTGGGCGCAGCCGGTCTGTACGAGGGTCTGCCTGACATCACACTTCAGCGTCGTGGACCCGGGGCCGGAATCGGAGCCGCCCAGCCGGACCAGGTACGGAGCCTGCGAGACGGTGAAGTGCATATGGCCGTTTCCGGTACCGAGCGAGCAGCTCCACAGCCTGAAGTCGCTCTCGGTCGCAAACTCCTCGGTGTACTTCACGGGCACGCTGAAGCCCGGGAGGCCGCACGCCATTCCGGCGGTCGGGGCATGCTTCTCGAGTAACCGGGGAGCGGTGGCGGGCTCCCTTGAACGACGTTTTGGAGCGGCCGAGTTGCTGTGTGAGTCCCGTTGTGGCCGTCATCAGGACGGCTGCCATCCGCCTGTGCAGCGTCCCGTCGCGCCATGTCGGACAGTCCTGCAACGCCGTCAGTTTGTCGGCACCGGGCGCGTGCTCCTCAAAGAACGCCTGGCCGTCGTACTTGTTGAGCTCCTGGGAGACGTACGACGTCTCGGCGTCGTGCACCTGTCCGAACGGGTGTCCGTCCTCCGCCATCGCATGCATGACGGGGACCAGGCCCTTCTTCTCGATGGGGAGGCCGCTGAGGTCTGTGGGCACGTCGCGCTCCTGGCCTAGGAGCTGGTGGATGTCACCGATGTGGTCGGACATCATGCCGCCCATCGAGTGGCGCAGCCCCGCCGGCATGCCGCCCTGCCGGTCGTTCGCGATGTGCCGTCCGTACGCGTTGACGACGTCGGAGAAGATCGCTGCCTGTGCTGGATCGTGGTGGGCCGGGATGACCGGAGTCTTGATGTCGGGCAGGTGCCCGGTCGTGGCCGCCTCCGGTGAGTCGCCGAAGCAGTGGCGCGAGGAGGAGCCGATCAGATCCTGCGGCATCTTGTTCTCGACGATCTCAACGGCTCCGGCCAGGTACTGGTACGCCGTGATGGTTCCGATGTCGAATCCGGTGGTGAGCTGGGCACGGGTGTGTCCGCACCGTAGTTGGAGCCGGCACGAGCAGGATGCCGGCCCGCTGGAGGTGGCCGCCACCGCGTGCCACGCTCGCACTGTCAGGACGGCAGTAAGGCGTGCTCCGCTCTGCGGTTGCGGAAACGCCGCAACCGGGGGCTCCACCAAGCATCGTTCCGAGGACAGGGCTTCGTGCTCGCCCAGCCCAGGCTGCTCCGTCGGCGACTCGCGGCGCGAGTTCGAGACGACGTCGGCGTCATGGAGCTGTTGGACCGCCTGCACTGCGCGGTCGGGTTTGCATCACGCCTCCGTAAGCTCTGGTCGCGGCCGGCCCGGGTGGGGATTGGCGACGGCTCATGGATGCGGGAGAGGTTCCCGGTCGGCTTGATTTCCGAAAGTTGCTGGAGGGCACCGTCGCGACTGGCATCAGTCGCAGGCGCGTTCCTCTCGAACGGAGGGGAAAGCCAATACTCATGTCGGCATGTAATGCTTGAATATACCCTTTTACTTTCGATATGGCCTCATAAGGGTGGTGTGGCGAGCATAAGAGGTGTGTGCGAATATTAAGTGTTATACGGCGAAGCTCTTGTGGGGCCGGCCTAAAACTCACACAACACATTTTGGGCCGACCCCTGAGGGGAGCGGGCAGTGGCGCAGGCAATTCCGGACAGGACGGCCCATGTGCTGGGGGTCGACATCGGTGGGACCGGTATCAAGGGAGCGCCGGTCGACCTCGAGCTCGGCAGCATCATCGGTGAGCGGGTCCGGATCCCGACCCCGCATCCGGCGACTCCGGGGGCAGTCGCGGACGTGGTCGTGGAGGTCCTCGCCCAGATCGGCGTCCAAGGACCGGTTGGGCTGACGCTCCCGGCCGTCATCCGGGGCGGCAGAGTCCAGACGACGTCCAATATCGACCCGGCCTGGATGGAAGCGGACGCCGCCCAGCTCTTCGCAGGAGCGACCGGCCGCGACGTGAGGGTGGTGAACGACGCCGACGCGGCAGGGATCGCCGAGATGCGCTTCGGAGCCGGCAAGGGACGCAAGGGCGTCGTCGTGATGGTGACGCTCGGCACCGGTATCGGCAGTGCCGTCTTCTCCGACGGGATCCTGGTGCCCAACAGCGAGCTGGGGCACCTTCCGCTGCACCACGAGGATGCCGAGGACTGGGCCGCGGAGTCGGTGCGCGAGCACGACGACCTGTCCTGGAAGAAATGGGCGCACCGTGTGGAGACGTATCTGGAGCTCGTCCAGCGGCTGCTGTGGCCCGACCTGATCGTCATCGGCGGCGGCGTCAGCAAGAAGGCCGACAAGTTCCTGCCGTACATCGAGCTCAGGACCGAGATCGTGCCGGCGCAGCTGTTGAACGATGCGGGCATTGTCGGCGCGGCGCTCTTCGCCCCGGCCGGGAAGGCTCAACCCTAGTCTGCCGTGCTCGATATGAGGGCAGGGGCGGCACCTTCAGGGAGGCTCGCATTGAGCAGCAATGACCTGGAAACACTTTCCGTCAACACGATCCGCACTCTGTGCATGGACGCCATCCAGGCGGCCGACTCCGGCCATCCGGGAACGCCGATGGGAATCGCGCCGGTCGCGTACACGCTCTGGCAGCGCTTCTTGCGCTTCGACCCAGCCGACCCGATCTGGCCCAACCGCGATCGCTTCGTGCTGTCGGAAGGACACGCCTCCGCGTTGCTCTGGTCGCTGCTCCACCTCACCGGCGTGCAGGCTGTCGACCCCGACTATGAGATCCTCGGCCGACCCGCCGTGAGCCTCGACGACCTCAGGACGTTCCGCCAGCTCGGCTCGCGTTGTCCCGGGCACCCGGAGTACCGGTGGACCAGCGGCGTGGAGACCACGACCGGCCCGCTCGGCCAGGGCGTTGCGACCTCTGTCGGGATGGCGATCGCCGGGCAGTGGCTCGCCGCACGGTACAACCGCGAGGACTTCACCCTCTTCGACTTCGACGTGTACGCGATGGCCGGCGACGGCTGCATGATGGAGGGGATCTCCTCGGAGGCTGCCTCGCTCGCGGCCCACCAGCGGCTGTCGAACCTCTGCTGGATCTACGACTCCAACCGGGTGACGATCGAGGGCCACACCGACATCGCGTTCACCGAGGATGTCGCGGCCCGGTTCATCGGCTACGGCTGGAACGTCACCACCGTGGCCGACGCCAACGACCTCGACGCGGTGGCCCGCGCGCTGCACACCTTCACGTCCGAGAAGGAGCGCCCGACGCTCATCGTGGTGCACAGCCACATCGGCTACGGGTCACCGGTCGAGGACACCCCGAAGGCGCACGGCGCGCCGTTCGGCGTGGAGGGCGTCAAGTCGGCCAAGCGGTTCCTCGGGATGCCGGAAGACAAGGACTTCTTCGTTCCCGGCGGCGTCTACGAGCACTTCGCCGCAGGCGTCGGCGCGCGCGGGCGCGAAGCCCGGACGAGCTGGGAGGCTCGATTCGAGGCCTACCGAACCTCCCATCCCGAGCTGGCAGACGAATTGGGGCGCATCCAGCGGCGCGAACTGCCGGCGGGCTGGGAGTCGGCGCTGCCGACCTTCGCGGCCGACCCCAAGGGCGTCGCCAGCCGTGACTCCAGCGGGCAGGTGCTCAACGCCCTTGCCCAAGCGGTGCCGTGGCTGGTCGGCGGGTCGGCGGACCTTTCGCCGTCGACCAAGACCCACCTCACGTTCTCCGGAGCCGGCGACTTCCAGGCCGATGACCGCTCGGGGCGCAACCTCCACTTCGGGATCCGCGAGCACGCCGCCACCGCGATCACGAACGGGATGGCGCTGACCAAGCTGCGTTCGTACTGGTCGGGGTTCCTGATCTTCTCGGACTACGCGCGCGCCGCGATCCGGCTTTCAGCGCTGATGGAGATCCCGGTCGTGCACATCTTCACCCACGACTCGATCGGGGTCGGCGAGGACGGTCCGACCCACCAGCCAGTCGAGCAGCTCGCGTCGCTGCGCGCGATGCCGGGGCTGCTGGTGTTCCGCCCGGCCGACGCGAACGAGGTCGTCGAGACCTGGCGGGTCGTCGCCGCGCTCAGGCACGAGCCGGCGGTGCTGGTCCTTTCCCGTCAGGCACTGCCGACCCTGGACCGCTCCGAGATGGGGGCCGCATCCGGGGTGGCCAGAGGAGCCTACGTCCTGGTCGACGCAGCGGACGGCAAGCCCGACGTCATCCTGCTTGCCACCGGGTCCGAGGTGCAACTCGCGCTGGCGGCCCGTGACGAGCTCGCCGCCGAGGGCCTCGCGGCTCGCGTGGTCAGCATGCCCTGCTGGGAATTGTTCGATCGCCAGTCCAAGGAATACCGCGACTCGGTCATCTCGCCCGGGGTCAGGGCCCGGGTCGCCATCGAGCAGGCGGCGACCTTTGGCTGGGACCGTTACGTCGGTGACGGCGGCGCGGTCGTCGGCATGCACACGTTCGGGGCATCGGCGCCGCTCAAGCTGCTGCTGACCAAATTCGGCTTCACCCCCGAGAAGGTCGCCCAGGTTGCCCGCGAGTGCGTGGCCGCCGGAAGGGAGCAGGCGTGAACGTAACCCAGGCGCTCCATGAGGCCAACGCCTCGGGCGTTCCGGTGAACGTGGCGGTGTCGCTCTCGCAGACCACAACCGGGCCGCAGCCGATGCCTTCCTGTGTGGCGCCGAGCGCCAGGTGCAGGCCGGCCACGACCCCGCCGTCGGCTCGGTCGCGTCGGTACTCCTTCGACCAGCGGGGCGTCGAACTCGGCAAGGTGCCTGCTGTCGCGATCATCCCGGCGCTCGAGAGCGCGACCGACCCTGAACTCGGCCACGACTCGTCCACGAACGCGCTGATCCGGCACTACCGCACGCTCAAGGACTAGGAGGCGCCACATGGCGACAGACAAGCCCATGCAGCTCGGGATGATCGGGCTCGGCCGGATGGGGGCGAACCTGGTGCGTCGGCTGATGCGAGACGGCCACCGTTGCGTCGTGTCCGACGTCAACGCGGCCGCCGTCGCCGAACTGGCCGGCGAGGGCGCGACGGGCGCCGACTCACCCCGGGACTTCGTCGCGAAACTGGACAAGCCACGGGCCGTATGGCTCATGCTTCCGGCTGCGATTGTCGACTCCATCCTCGACCAGCTCGAGCCGTTGCTGGAGCCCGGCGACATCCTGATCGACGGCGGCAATTCCTACTACCGTGACGACATCACACGCGCCGAGCGTCTTGCCGGCAAGTCCCTGCACTATGTCGACTGCGGGACCAGCGGTGGGGTTTGGGGGCTGGAGCGCGGCTACTGCCTGATGATCGGCGGCGAGGATGAGGTCGTGGCCCATCTGGACCCGCTCTTCAAGACGATCGCTCCCGGCGAGGGCAGCGCCGAGCCGACGCCGAGCCGGACCCGGACCGACGGCACCGCCCCGCTCGGGTACCTGCACTGCGGGCCGAACGGCGCTGGGCACTTCGTGAAGATGGTCCACAACGGGGTCGAGTACGGGATGATGGCCGCGATCGCCGAGGGACTCAGCATCATCAAGCGCGCGGACGCCGGCAAAAGCCGGCAGGAGGTCGACGCAGAGACGACGCCGCTGCGCGATCCGTGGGCCTACCAGTACGACATCGACGTCGGCGAGGTGGCCGAGGTCTGGCGGCGCGGCTCGGTCGTCGGCTCGTGGCTGGTCGACCTGATCGCCGACGCCTTCGCCGGCTCGCCCTCCCTCGACGGATTCGCCGGGCGGGTCTCCGACTCCGGGGAAGGCCGCTGGACCGTCCTCGCCGCGGTGGACGAAGGTGTCCCTGCACCAGTCATCACCACCTCGCTTTACGAGCGCTTCGAGTCCAGAGAGTCGGGGGAGTTCACCGACAAGATCCTCTCGGCGATGCGCTCGGAGTTCGGCGGGCACGCCGAAAAGAAGGGCTGAGGGCTGTGCATCACGAACTCGGGGTCGTCGCCGACCCCGATGCGGTCGCCGGCACTGCGGCGGCGTTCGTTGGGCGGCTGACCCAGGCCTGCGTACAAGCCCACGGCCGATTCACGTTCGCCGTCAGCGGGGGGCACACGCCATGGGCGATGTTCGCGCGGCTCGCACAAGAGCACGTCCCCTGGAAGCATGTGGCGGTGTTCCAGGCCGACGAGCGGGTCCCGCCCGACGGCGACCCGGACCGCAACCTCATCCACCTGCGGGAGAGCCTCGGTGCGACCCCGGCCGAAGTCATCGCGACGCCCGTGAACGACGCCGGCCTTCACGCGGCGACCGCCGCCTACGGGCGGTCGCTTCCCGAGCGTTTCGACCTCGTTCACCAGGGCCCCGGCCCGGACGGGCACACCGCCTCGCTGGTGCCACGTGACCCGCTGCTCGAACTCTCGTACCGGCTGGTGGCCCTGACGGCGCCCTGCATGAGCCACCAGCGCATGGCACTCACCTGTCCTGCGCTCGCTCGCGCCCGGCAAGTTGCTCTGGCTCATCACCGGAGCGGACAAGCGCGAACCGCTCTCCAGACTCGTTACGGGAGACCGGTCGATTCCCGCCGGCCGGGTCGAGGCGGCAGCGTTGCTCGTCCTCGCGGACGCGGCGGTGGCCGACCGGGGCCCTGTTCACGCCGGTGCCCGGTCGCCAGCATGACCATGACGCCCGACCCTATTGCCCTGCCGGCTCCGTAAGGGGGATCCGATGGCCTTGAACTCGTCGAACGTTCCCGCAGACGTGCTGGTCATCTTCGGGATCACTGGGGATCTCGCGCGAAAGATGACGTTCCGCTCGCTCTATCGGCTTGAGCGGCGCAAGCTGCTGACCTGCCCGATCGTCGGAGTGGCGCGCGACGGCTGGTCCGACGACGCGCTGCGTGACCACGCCCGCACGGCGATCAAGGCAGCGGGCGAGCCACTCGACGACAGCGTCTTTGCCCGGTTCGCCGCCCGACTCAGCTATGTGCAGGGCGACTACGCCGACCCGGAGACGTTCCATCGCCTCGCCCGGGCGGTCGACGGCAGGCGGTGCCCCGTCTTCTACCTGGAGATCCCACCGTCGCTGTTTGCCCGGGCGGTCGGCGGCCTGGCAGGCGCCGGGCTGACCAAGGGCGCCCGGGTTGTCGTGGAGAAACCGTTCGGGCACGACCTCGCGTCGGCGCGCGCCCTCAACGCCGAGCTGCGTCAGCTCCTGGACGAGGACCAGCTGCTGAGGATCGACCACTTCCTCGGCAAAGAGCCGGCGATGGACATTCTGTTCCTGCGGTTCGCCAACTCCGTGTTCGAGCCGGTGTGGAACCGCGACCACATCTCCTGCGTGCAGATCACCATGGCCGAGGACTTCGGGGTCGAGGACCGCGGCAACTTCTACGACCCGGTCGGCGCCCTCCGTGACGTCGTGCAGAACCATCTGCTGCAGCTGCTCGCCCTGGTGGCGTCCGAGCCGCCGTCGGCCGCCGATGCGGACGCGCTCCGAGACCGCCGGGTGGATGTGTTCCGGGCGATCCCCGACGCCGACCCGGCCCGGTACGTCCGCGGGCAGTACGAAGGATACCTGCAGATCCCCGGCGTGCGGCCGGGCTCGGGCACCGAGACCTTCGTCGGACTGC
This sequence comes from Streptomyces sp. NPDC005728, assembly GCF_040630895.1. NCBI lineage: Bacteria > Bacillati > Actinomycetota > Actinomycetes > Kitasatosporales > Streptomycetaceae > Streptomyces > Streptomyces sp. NPDC005728. Next base: position 25,422 of record NZ_JBEXYL010000039.1, on the reverse strand, counting down.
GGCTGGAGGTCGAGAACTGGCGCTGGTCCGGGGTACCGTTCTTCATCCGCGCCGGCAAGTCGCTCCCCGAGCGAGTGACCGAGATCCGGATCGTGTTCAAGCGCCCGCCGCGGCTTGCGTTCGCGGGGCGGCTCGCGCCCGAGCCCGACCAGTGGATCCTGCGGATCGATCCGAGGCCCGGCATGAACTTCCGCATCCAGTCAAAGCAGCCGGGCAAGCAGGACACGCAACTGGTGGACCTCGACCTCCTCTTCGCAGCCGAGCTGGGCGAGGCACCCGAACCGTATGAGCGCCTGCTCAGTGATGCAATGCAAGGCAACGCGAGCCTGTTCACCCGAGAGGATTCGGTGGAGGAGACGTGGCGAATCGTCCAGCCACTGCTGGAGGCGCCCGGCGCCCCGGAGAGCTACCGGCAGGGGACCTGGGGACCGGCGGGAGCGAGCAGGCTCGTCGCCGGATACCCGCGATGGCACGAACCATGGCTGCCGGCGCGGTCCCCCGACTGACACAGCCGCGCCCCGGACCTGGTGAACGGCAAGATGATCAGGCCACCTGGGTGAGAAACGGGTCCGGCGGACCTAGGACCAGCACCGTAGGAAGATCGAATTCCCTGCCGGCCACAGCTGGACCTTGTCCAGCAAGAGCAGCCGCTGGGTGACGTCGTTGCGGTTTCCGCCGGTCAGCGACACCGGGAGCGAGGTGCCCTGCCCGTAGACGAGGACTTGGCGCTTGCTGCTCAGGCGTACACGGTCGACCGGGTGGCCCTTGGTGGTCTGCGCCGCCGTCGGCGGCCCCCACAACCTCATCCTCCAGGCCGGCCTGCACTCGGTCAGTGACGTACTGCGCCTGGAAACCCAGCCGGCCTCCGCTCACCCGAGCCTCGACATCGTCGACCGCGTCATCACCCTGCGCCAGGACAAGTTGCTCGGACGCCTCCTGGATCCCTACGGCCGCTCCGTCGTATCGTCCCGCCCGACGCCTTCAGCGGCACAGGTGGCAGCTCGGGCGCAGGCAGCGGGGCCAGTCGACGAGGGGGCCGGTGTAGCCGCCGTTGGCCCAGAGGAAGGTGATGTCATGGTGCAGGCGGCGCAGCCGGGTCGGCAGACCTACTGCGTCCCGGTCGCCGATGTTCGCGGGCGGTGACTGCGACGAGCAGGAGTGGGCCGAGCGTGTCGGACACGTCGCGGGACTGGTGCGCGCCGATCCCGCGTTTGCGTGGACGGTCCATGGCACTTCACCGCCGGCCGTGGCGGCGCCTTCGGCCGCCTTCATCGAGGGTGGTGTGTCGGTGGTGGGGTGGTCGGTGAGTGGGCTACGGGTGGCGGTACATGACCAGGAGTTTGCCGTCGTGCCAGACGCCGCTGAACTCGCCTTCGAGGATGCCGGGGACCGTGATGCGGCCGACCTGGCGCCAGGTCGATCCTTCCAGGTGTCGCTGTCTGATCAGTGGCCGGCGCTGGTTCTGGCGGCTGCGGCCGAGGACGAACAGCTTGTCGGGGCCGGGTCCGGTGACGAGGGTCGGGCCGTGGCCGGCTGCGGCTCCGTCGTTGTGCTCGATCGTGTCGTACTCGGGGTCCTTGGTCGGTCGCTGTCCGACCCACACTCTGTCTTCCCAGCCGGTGTGGGTGAAGGCTGCGGCGAGTGCGCCGTTGTAGTTGGCCAGGCTCACCGGGTGGTTGGTCTTGGAGTCCGGGATCCCCTCGCCCAAGATGGGCCCGTGAAGGAACGTCCACCTGAAGTTCGCGTCGGCGGAGACGGTGCAGGGACAGTCCTCCCACGCCGGGTTCAGCGGGACGAATCCCAGGTACAGGCGGTCGTGGGCGCAGGCCATCGACAGGCCGTGGACGGCCTTGGGAACCGGGCTCCGAGTTGGTTCCCATGTGCCGTTGACCAGGCGGCTGACGTAGATGCTCTGGTCGGTGCCGATGTGGCTGGAGACCAGGGTGCCGTTGAACACGGTGATGGCCGACTGGGACTTGGTGACCCAGTCGCGTACGTGGACGGGGGTGGACCAAGTGCCGTTCCTGCAGACGCTGTACAGGACCGCGTCGTTGTCCGGGCGGGTGAACATGGCATGCAGGGCGCCCGCGTGGGAGGCGAGGGCGGCCGGTGTGTTGCTGAGCCAGCCGAGGGGGACCGGCTCGGTCCAGTCGTTGGCCTCGTCAAGGTCTTTGGTGTCGACATCGGTGCCGCTGAACACGGTGTATTCCACTGCGCCGGTCAGGGTGGGCGGGCGTTCGCCGGTGTAGTTGATGGTCAGGGAGTGCCAGCCGTCGCCGTTGAACTCCCAGGTGTCGGTGCCGCGGTGGTAGAGGGTGGTGATCGCACTGCGGGTGAGGGCGATCACCCGGGTGCACGACTGGTCGTCGTGGCGGCGGAAGTGCTCGTGGAACTCCGTGAAGAACTTCACGGTTTCGTAGGCGGCGCCCACCCAGTTGGGCAGGTAGTTCATGGGGAAGCCGAAGGAGGGCATCGACTCGAGGACTTCGATTGCCTGCTGCAGTCCCCGGAACAGGGCGTCGTAGCACCTGCTGTTGCTGTGGTCCGCCTCCCAGGTGGTGATGGAGAACAGCAGGTGCTGGTCGGCGTCCCCATTGAAGACCAGTCGGTGGGCCGGATCCTGAGCGAAGGTGCGGGTCTGGCCGTGCTCGACCGCGTCGAACTCCTGCGACTTGAACGGGCTGCCGCCCTGTCTGTCCGAGGAGGACGCGACCGTCCAGTAGACGTCGTTCCGGCCGCTGAGCCCGTCGCCGACCACTCGCCGCACACAGAACTTGTCCAGCTCCACCTCGGCGCGGAATACGCCGTGCTGAGTCGGCTGGCCGGGTGCCGGGGGTGCGGTGTCGTACACGGTCGCACCGAACCCGACCTCGGAGACCGCCTCGACGAACGTCTTGCTGTCGACCGGCTCGCCGGCCGCCAGCGCGTCCACGCTCGCCAGCGACACGTTCGGCATCGTGTGGGCCTCTGCGCCCACCTCCGGCAGGTGCGCCATGAAGTCCTCTGCATGGATCCCTTGCGACACCGGGAGTTCCGTCACCCACTGCGGGACTGTCTGCAGCCTCCCGAGCGTGGCCACTGCCTCCCGGTAGACCTGCCCCGCCGCGTGCATCTCTGCCTGCGACATCATCGTCCGGAGCACGCCCACCAGGCCCTGTTCCAGCTCGGTCAGGCTCTGGCCCTGCCGGTGCCGGTCAGCGGCGTGGTACGCCGCGCCGATCAGCACACCGGTCTTGTCACCGCGCCGCAGCCCGCGCAGGTACTTGCTCTCCGCCGCCCCGGCCACCAGCCCCAGCCGGGCCCGCAGCTGCTCCACTCGCGCCGCCTCGTCCGCCGTCAGCATTCCCGCAGCGGTGCCCTCTGCGGGCTCGCTTTCCTTGAGCATCCCGGGTCCTCCGTTCCGCGTCGCTCCACCCGGCACTCGAATAGTCCGCATTCGCACTGTTGCACGGAGTGGCATGGCGGGTCGCGGTGAGCCACCCGGACGGACCACCGAACGGTGCTCCGGCACCGGCACAGCGGACCCGGCGGGTTGCGCCGAGATCGTTCCGCAGCGGTCCGTGCAAGCGATCACGCCATGCGTGCCCGGTGGCCGGGCCGCGTCGTGTACTGAACCGGCCGTCCCTGCAGGGGTGTAAACGGTGGCGCGGTCGGGAGCAAACCGGTCTGTAAGTGGCTGGGCCGGCAGTGCCCAGCCGCGCCCCGGGCGCGTACCTGTCCTGGTGCTCGCCACCTGGCTCTGCCCCGCGTCGGCATGGGCGCCTGCGTGGGGTCTGCGCGGCGGGCCGCGCTACTCCTGGCCGTGAAGCTCAAGAGGCCGACGCCTTCGGTCCGCCGTACGAGTGGCACGGGTGCCGGTCGGCCGGAAGCCCTCCAAGGCAGGGATCCGCCTCATCCTCGGCAACCTGGTCAGGGTCGCCGAAGCCATGGCACGCCTCGCTGGGAGCCAGGTGAGCCCTACCGCCTGGTGGACGGCGAACCGCTGGTCGTGCTGCGTCACGGAGAGCCGACGACCCTGACCGCAGACACCCCGGTGGACCGCCGGATCCCGCCCGCACCTGTGCGCCCCGAGCCGCAACAGCCGCCGGGCCGCCGCCCGGTGGGCCTGCCCGTCGAGGAGGACCGGGCGGCGACACAGGAATAGCGCACAGCATTCGCCCGACCCGAGGTTCCCGTAGATCCCCGCGCCGCGGAAACACCGACGGACCCGGCGGCTTCTGCACGGCAGCACCGGAAGCACCTCCCCGCCAGGGACCGCTGCTGCGATACAGGCGCAGCCTACGAGCGCCTGGCGCGCAGACGCCGGTTCAGAACGCGACGGGGAGGTGGCGGGGTCCGCGGAGCATGGCGTTGGTCCGGTAGAGCGGAGGGTCCTGCACCAGGGACGCGGCGCCGAGGCGGGGGATCAGCGCGCCGAGTGCGGTCTGGGCCTCGATGCGGGCGAGCGGTGCCCCGAAGCAGATGTGGACACCGCTGCAGAAACCGAGATGCTCGTTGTCCGGGCGGGTGGGGTCGAACCGGTCCGGTTCGTGGAAGCGCTTGGGGTCACGGCTGCCCGACGCCAGCGCAACGATCACGGACGCGCCCTTGGGCAGGGTGGTGCCCGCGACGTCCACGTCGGCGAGGGGGATGCGCTCCCGCATGTGGACCGGAGGCTCGTAGCGCAGGAGTTCCTCCACCGCCCGTGGCAGCAGGCCGGGATCGCTGCGCAGCCGCTCCAGCTGGTCGGGCTGGCGCAGCAGCGTGAGGACGCCGTTGGTGATCAGATTGACGGTGGTCTCGTGTCCGGCTATGAGCAGGAGTATGGCCGTCTCGGCCAGTTCGTCGAGGGCCAGTCGCAGGGCGGGGTCCGGTTCGTTGATGAGGGCGGAGAGCAGGTCGTCCGTCGGACGGCCATGACGCTGCTGAGCCAGGCCCAGCAGGTACCCGCCCATCTCCTGCTGGGCCTGGACGGCCGCCTTCTGCCGCTGCGCGGTGTCCTCGCCGGATCCGATGTCGGCACCCGCGACGAGGACGTCGGTCCATTCCCGGAACATCGGCTCGTCCTCGCGCGGGACGCCGAGCAGCCGACAGATGACGGAGACGGGCAGGGGGTAGGCGAAGTCGTCCACGATGTCGACCTGTTCGCGGTCTCGGATCGACTCGATCAGCTCCTCGGTGATCCGGGCGATCTCGCCGCGCATCGCGTCGATCCGGCCTGGGCTGTGCGGCGGGCCGAACGGCCGCATGGTGAGCGTGCGCAGCCGTTGGTGCTCCGGATCGTCGAGCCGCAGGAACGGCAGTCTCCGCGTCTCCTCCGACGGCTCGGTCGCCGGGGTGCTGAGGTTGCGGGGGTCCACGCTGATCCGCGGGTTGTGCAGGAGGGCGACGATCTCGTGGTAGGTGCCGACCAGGTAGCTGCCGTCCTGCTGCGGCACCACGGGACCGGCCTCCCGGAGTTCCGCGTACAGCGGCCAGGGGTTGGGGCGGTTGGCGTAGTCGGTGATCCGCTGCAGCAGCGTGTCGGCGGTCATGGCTGGGCTCCTTGTGGACGGGCGGGACGATGGGTCACCCGCTGGGCCGCATCATGGCCAGTCGGCGGTCCGGCAGGTGACCGGTGAGCGCGACGGTGGGGCCGTGGGAGAGCACGCTCGGATCCGGCACATCGGAAGGGATCGGGACCTCGGCCGCCGGCGGACGGTCGGAGGCACCGGCCACGGGCGGGAACGGAGCGGCGGTCTCGATCAGGTCCTGGTAGTACTCCAGCGACTTGGCCATGTCGACGGTGACCGCGGCGGTCACGCGGCCGCGGTAGCCGTAGACCACCGCAAGGCGGCGGGCCTCCAGCGAGCCCTGGGCGATGACCACCTGGTCGGAGAAGGTGGGGACGCCCACGGACTTGATATTGAGACCGAACTGGCTCGACCAGAACGTCGGGACGGCGAGGTGCGGGCGCCGCAGTGGTTCCGGACTGACCATGTTGTGGGCGGCCACCTCGGCCTGCTCCACCGCATTGCGCCAGTGTTCGAGCGACAGCAGCTGGTAGTCGAACAGCGGGTGCGGGAAGCGTGAGACGTCACCGGCCACGAAGACGCTGTCGGTGACCAGCCCGTACATGGTGAAGGCCCGGCACCCGGCGTCGCAGGCGACCCCGCGAGGACCGGCGGCCAGTCCGGACTCCGCCAGCCACTCGACGTTGCGGACCGCGCCCATGGCCACGATGCACACGTCCGCGTCGACCCGGCTGCCGTCGGAGAGGTCCGCGCCGGTGAAGTGCCCGTTGCCGCGCAGCGCGGTGACCGTGACCCCGCAGCGCAGGTCCACGCCGTGGTTGCGCTGCATGGCGGCGGCGAGCTTCGCCAGCGTCCCGCCGAGTGCGCCCACCAGCGGTGCGGGGCCGCGTTCGGTGACTGTGACCTCCAGACCGCGCTCCCTGCAGGCCGAGGCGATCTCCGAGCCGGTGAAGCCCGCGCCGATCACCAGCACCCGGCGCGGACCGGAAGCCAGCCGCTCGGCCAGGAGCCGTGCGTCGTCGCTCGTGCGCAGAGTGAAAACTCCGTCCAGGGCCGCCTCCTGTGCATTCGGCCAGGGCCGCGCCCGCGTCCCGGTGGTGATCAGCACTTGGTCGTAGGGCAGCGACTCCCCGTCGGCCAGCAGCACCCGCTTCCCGGCCATGTCAAGTCCGGTGGCGCGTACGCCCAGTCGCCACTCGGCCTCCGGATCCCGGCGCATCGGCAGCACGGTGGCGTCCGCCGGGACCTTGCCGAACAGCACCTGCTTGGACAGGGGCGGGCGGTCGTACGGCGGGTGGGGCTCGTCCCCGACGACGGTCAGGGAACCGGTGAAGCCCTCCTCACGCAGCTTCTCGGCAGCCCGCAAGCCGGCCAGCGAGGCGCCGACGACGACGATCCGGCCCTCTCGAAGGTCACCGGGCACCAGGACTCACCCCCTCACCCAGCAGGATGGCCTGGACCGGACATGCCGCCGCGGCCTGGAGCACGCGTTCGCGCTGTTCGTCGGGAACAGCCGGGTGGTACAGCAGTGCCTCCTCGCCATGCAGCTCGAACATCTCCGGCGCATGGAACACGCACTGCGCATAGCCCTGGCAACGGGCGAGGTCCACCAGGATCTGCATCACTGGTCACTCCCTCCGGCACACCGGCTTCTCCTTCCTTTCTAGTCCCGGAGAGGTCCGGGCGCGCGCTGGGCTGCGGCCGCCTGAAGCCGCGTCTCAGTGGCTGGTCCACTGACCACACACTGAGACGGCTCCTATCGGCTCAGATACGGTGATCCTCGATCGCTGCCGGTTTGGGCGCGGCTGAGATGCCCAGTGGTGATCAGCCGGGCACGTGCACCTCAGCGGTGATTGCGGATCCCATGATGGGTGGGTCCATGCCGTGAGGAGAGGGTGATCTCGGGCATTGAGCTGGGCTGTTGCGAGGCGGGTGGCTTGGTCGGTCTCGCGTGGTCGGGCGAGCCAAGCTTGTCGCTTCCACGCACACGCCGCCCTGTTCGTCAACTGCGCCGACCTACCGTCGTGCGCCGAAGGCACCCCTGGCCAGGTCGCGCTCGACCGAACGGCCATGGAGGAACGTCCCACCCGGACGAGACTGACACGACCGCGAGGGGAGACGCTCGAGCGGCTCCGAGCGAGACGCACTGCGCCGTCCCCGTGCCGATGCACGAGCGGCGTCGTAAGCGAATAATCAGACCATGGGGCGGCGACTCACCGGCGTGAGCGCTCCCGCCTGGCTGGCCGCGGCAGGCGAGGGCCTCGGGCAGGACGAACTGGCGCTGGCCACCCGGAACCACGGTCTGCCGTTGGAAGCCATGCGCTACGACGTGACCCCTCCGGGCCTGCACTACGTCCTGACGCACTACGACATCCCCCACGTGATGGACGAAGCCGCCTGGCAGCTCAACGTGAGCGGACGCGTGCAGCATGTGCTGACACTCTCGACCGCGCAGCTGCGCACCTACCCAGCGGTCACCACACGCGTGACCCTGGAGTGCGCCGGCAACGGCAGGGCCCTGCTGTCACCGCGGCCGGTGAGCCAGCCGTGGCTGGTCGAAGCGGTGGGTACGGCGGAGTGGACCGGAGTGCCCCTGCGCCTGCTCCTCGACGAGGCCGGTGTCGCATCCGACGCCGTCGACGTCGTGTTCACCGGCGCCGATCACGGCGTGGAGCGCGGTGTCGAGCAGGACTACCAGCGCAGCCTCCCCCTCGACGTCGCCACGTGCGAGGACCCCGAGGTGCTCGTGGCCTACGCCATGAACGGCGCACCCCTGCCACCCCAGCACGGCCGGCCACTGCGCCTGGTGGTGCCCGGCTGGTACGGGATGGCCCAGGTGAAGTGGCTGTGCGGCATCACCGTCACCGACACTCCTTTCACCGGCTTCCAGCAGTCCGTCGCCTACCGGATCAGACGGGAGTCGGCGGAGGCGGGTGAGCCGGTCACGTGTATCGCTCCTCGAGCCCTCCTGATACCGCCTGGCTTCCCCGACTTCATGTCCCGCACGCGGGTGGTCCCGCCGGGCCCGGTCCTCCTCGAAGGACGGGCGTGGTCGGGACGCGCTCCGGTGACGTCGGTGGACGTCAGTACGGACGGCGGGGCGACCTGGCACCCTGCCGAGCTCGAACGGGATCACGGACACCGGTGGTCCTGGCGCCGGTGGTCCCGCAGGTGGTTCGCCGTCCCCGGCGACCACGTGCTCAGCGCCCGCGCCACGGACGAGGCGGGGAACACCCAGCCGCTGGAACAGCCCTGGAACCGGGGCGGCTTTGCCAACAACCTCGTCCAGCGCGTTCCGGTGTTCTGCCCGGACCCCGCCGACACCGCGTGACAGCCGGAGCACCGGCGAGCCAGGGGGATTGCCCACCGCACTGGTTCGACCGTTCGGCTGGCGACCGACACCCGCTTGCACCGCAGGCTCGGACAGCCCGCCCGACCTGTGTCAGCTTGGAGATGTCCTGTCTGTCTGGCATGGGTCGCGGCTTAAGAGGAGAGCCGGCCCGCCCGATCGGCAGGCGTTGCGTGTAGTGAGAGCGATCGCATGTCCTCGCTTGTGGGCGGCACTCGGCGAGCGGATGACGCGGCAATGTCGATGAGAACCATCAGCCTGCGGGCCGGCCTGTCCTTCGCGTCGGGCTGTACGGGCGCGGTCGACGTCGAGATGTTCAGTCGAGAACTGCGAGGTGATCGGCGGCGCCACCGCGCCACTCGATCATGAAGAGGGTGGCATCGTCGCTGGTGCGCCCGCCTCGTTCCCTCTTCAACGTGTGGGAGAGCCGGCGCAGGTCCGCCCGCATCCCTTCTGACGGCGCTTCCCCGAGGCGGTTGACGCAGGCGATGAGGCGTTCCTCGCCGAATGGCTCCCCACCGGCGACGTGTTCTTCGATGATGCCGTCGGTGTAGCACAGCACTCGGTCGCCCTGCTGGAGCGTGTGTTCTTTGACCCGGGGCAGTTCACCACCGAAGCCGACGGGCAGCGTTGTCGCGCTCTCCAGCTGCCGCACGACCCGGCCCTCGCGGATCAGCAGCGGCGCGGGGTGGCCCGCGTTGACCAGCTCCATCTCCCCGGTGGCGATGTTCAGGTGCATCAACTGTGCCGTGACGAAGTGGTCGGGCCCGAACTGCTGGGAGATGGCGTCGTCCATGAAGACGTACTTCTCGGCCAGGCTGATGAACACGCGCCGGGCATGACGGTAGGCACCGATGGCGACGGTCGCCATGACGGCAGCGTCCAAGCCATGGCCCATCGCATCGATCAGGGCCATGTGCAGTACGTTGTCGTTGAGGGCGTAATCGAAGCTGTCACCGGCGACACGGTAGGCGGGCTCCAGATTGCCGGCAACGACGACCTGCGGCAAGGACATCGTGAGAGGCGGCAGCAGGCTCCACTGGATCTCCGCGGACACGCTCATCGGCTCCCTGCGCCGGGCCAGGAAGAACTGGTCGGTGTAGGCGTTCTTGGTGATCAGCATGTCGGCGACCAGGCCGGCCAGCCGGCGCAGCAGGCGCCGGTCGTCGTCGCCGACGGTATCCAGGGTCAGAGCCATCACACCCACCTGATCGCTGCCGTCCAGCAGCGGCAGATACATCCGGACGCCGACGTCGGCCTGCGGTACCTCGACGATCTGCGCCCGCAGGAAGGCCCGGCCGGCGGGGGAGTCGGCCACCGGCTGAGGCTGGCTGACGTGCAGTTTCCTGCCCGGTAGCGGCACCAGCAGCTCCTGCGCGTAGTCCTGGAGCAGGATGGAGACGTCACGGCCGCCGATCCTGGCCACCTCCTCCGCGATCAGCGGGGCGATCAGCTGCGGCGGCATCTGCTGCGCCCTGTCCAGCAGCAAGCCGAGCAGCCGCTCACCGAAACCCTCCGGCTGCTCCACACTCTTCTCGCCCATGGCCCGTTCCGCCACCACCCTCCCGCCACCTACGCCTGTCGCTGCCTTGGCACAACGTGACCTGCTCAAGCCACCGGGGCGGCTCATTACGCCATGCGCGGCATGTCACCCCACGGCGTATGCACTGTCGGACCTCCTTGCCCGGGCAACGCCTCGCCCGACGACCTCGTGCGCGGCTGGCCGTGGCTCGGGGCTCTGGTAGCTCGTTGAACTGTGCATGGCCGGTGGCCGGCGCGAAAGCCGATCGTGGCGGAGTACCGGGTCACGGAGTGGTCGCCGGATATGATCGGTGAACTCATCACTGAGCTGGGGCTGCTGTGGCACGAGCAGCATCAGGCCCGGCTCGCAGCTCGGCCACGGCGGCGGGCTGAAGGAGCGGGGGCCATGCACAAGCTCCTCTTCGGTGACCGACTGCTGGGCCGCAGGTGGTACCGCGCTGCGCCGGTCCCTGCTCGCCCGTAAAGGCGCCGCCGTACTCCGTCTGCGTGACGGACGCGCGATGGGCGGCACCGTGCTGAGGCACGTACAGAGGCAACTCGACCTCGAGGAAGTGCGCCTGTCCCGCCCTCGGGCAGCCGGGTGACCCGTCCCCCGTACACCCACCACTGCGACGGGCCCGGAGTGGGACCGAGTCACCGGAGGCCGCGTCATGAGAGCCGCGTGAACGGAGACAGTGGTGGATGTAGCGACCGCGTGCGGGTGGCTGGGGCCCGACCGGTTCGAAGTCCCGGGCGTTGCCTGGTGGAACGGCCACGCGACGCCGGATCGGGACGGCCTGCCCGTGCGCCGTCCTGAACGGCTGGATGCGAAGGGCGGACAAGGAGGGGACACGGCGGGGTAGCGCCATGTGTGCTGCATCTTGTACGAGAGCGTCCCCCGGCGTCCGGGTCGTCCTGGCGGCAGCGCCGCGTCCGGCAGGGCTCGCCATCCGGTGGGCCTGCAGCGGCAGCTCACCCGGCCTCCGCCGATAGCCCGGTGACGTCCCTGTTCCGTAAGGGTTCACAGCTTCCGGAGCGGCCTCGTGCCGAGTGGGATGGAGGGCATGAAACTGCGTGTCTCTCCGCCGGTGTTCCAGGGCAGGCTGCATGACGCCCGCACGGCGACCTCGATCGGCCGGTGGCTGGGGTTGGCGTTCTTCGTCTGCTTCGTCACCGGTCTGATCAGCCACTTCATGCAACATCCGCCGAGCTGGCTGGCCAATGACATCCCGAGCCGTCCGGCATGGGGCTACCGAGTCACCCAGGGCTTGCATGTCGCGTCCGGCATCGCGGCGATTCCGTTGCTGCTGGCCAAGCTGTGGACGGTGTATCCACGGTTGTTCGAGTGGCCGCCGTTGCGGTCGGTCCGGCACGCGCTGGAGCGGCTGTCGATCGCGGTGCTGGTCGCCGGGGCCGTATTCGAGCTGGCGACCGGTCTGCTGAACACGGTCCAGTGGTACCCGTGGCCGTTCTCGTTCGTGCCGGTGCACTACGCGGTGGCGTGGCTGGTGGTCGGAGCGCTGGTCCTGCACTTCGCGGTCAAGGCCCCGGAGATACGGGCGCATTGGAGCCGGCGGTCGCCCGGGACTCTCGCCCTGCCCGTGCAGGACGGCGCCGACCGTCGGTCGCTGCTCGCCGCGGTGGGCGCGGCAGTCGGGGCCGTCACGCTGACCACGGTCGGTCAGTCCGTCACTCCTCTCGGGGACTTCATCCTGTTCGCGCCCCGCCATCCGGACAAGGGCCCGCAGGCCCTGCCCGTCAACCGGACCGCCGCAGCGGCCGGAGTCGGCCGGATCGCCGACGAGGAGTACCGGCTGGTGGTGGCCGGCCCGCGGCCGTACACGCTGACGCTGGACGAGCTGCGTGCTCTGCCCCAGCACGAGGTGGAGCTGCCGATCGCCTGCGTCGAGGGCTGGAGCAAGTCGGCGCACTGGACCGGGGTGCGGGTCGTGGACCTGCTGGAGCGGGCGGGCGCGCCGCCGCATGTGCGGGTGCGGGTGGTGTCGTTGCAACTGCGCGGTGGCTACCGGGTGTCGGAGATGGGGCACGAACACGCGCGGGACCCGCTGACCCTGCTCGCCCTGCGTCTGAACGGAGAGGAACTCGACCCCGACCACGGCTTTCCGGCACGGCTCATCGCCCCCAACCGTCCCGGCGTGCTGCAGACCAAGTGGGTGGGCCGGCTGGAGGTACTCGCATGAAGGTGACACGTCTCCTCGCGGGTGTGGCCGGCGTGGCGCTCATGGGTGTCGGCGCCTCCCTGCTGATCGACGTCCCAGACCTGACCGGCGTGCTGGTCTGGCTGGGCGGGGCCGTGGTGCTGCACGACGCGTTGATCGCGCCGCTGGTGCTGCTGGCCGGGCTGGTTCTGGTGCGTGGCGGGATGCGCGGGCCGGTCCGCGGGGCGCTGCTGGTCGCGGGTGCGCTGACCTTGGTGGCGGCGCCGGTGCTGCTGCGCCCGGGGACGCGCGCCAACTCCTCGGTGCTGCCGCTGGATTATCCCCGCAACTGGCTGATCGCAGTGGTGGCCGTGGCCACGGTGACGGCCCTCTTGGTTGCCGTGCGGGGTTTCGCCCGCAGCCGGCGGCCACCGTCGTAAGGACCGCGGCACGTCCCGAACTCCGCCGTCTTACGGATGTCTTGCGCGCACCCGGCAGGGACGCTGGGGGCCGGGGCGGCCTCCTACGGCGACCGGATGCGACGCTTCGGTGTCCTTCGGACGACCGCATGGGTGCCCCGCCATCGACTGCTGCCCCGTCCACAACAGCGCCGGAACGTCGTCCTGCGTACGCCCGACGACGTTCCACCACCTCTTGCACTGCGCCGCTGTTTCTGCAGGTCAACAACCTGCAGAGGCGTCGTAGATCGCTCCGGGAGCGGCACGTTCCCGGTGGGGGCGGGCACCCAGCGGTACCCGCCCCCGATCCTTGTGTCAGGTGGGTCAGGCGATGGCAGGCCGCGGCTCGGTGACGGGCACCTGCAAGCGACCGGTGGCGTGCAGCCCGTAAAGGGCGGCCGCGCAGGCGAGGCCGAGCACGGTCAGGGAGATCCACGGCAGTGCGGGCATCCCGGAGGCACGGGCCGAGTCGAGTGCGACCCCGGTGAGCAGGTTCCCGACGGTGATGCCGATGCCGCAGACGGTGTTGTACAGACCGTAGTGGGTGGCGACGAGCCGGTCACCGGAGAGTCGGACGATGGTGTCCATCTCGAAGGGGTAGGCGATCATCGTGCCCACGGCCAGGAGCAGAGCGGCGAGAGTCGGCGGTACCGTGGCGAGAAGCCGCAGCCCCATGCCGGACTCGGGTACGCGTACGGCGGTCGCGAACAGCAGCGGCACGAACGCGAGGCTCATCGCTGCCAGGCCCCTCACGAGTGCCTGGCCGGGCTCGTAGCGAGCCTTGCACCAGGCGGTCACCCTGGTCTGGCCCAGGATGGTGCTCAGTCCGGACACCGCGAAGAGCACTGCCACGGCGGCGGTCCCGAACTCCCCTTCGCCGCCCAGCCGGCGCACTTCCAACGGCAGGGCCAGGTAGACCTGGAAGGTCAGCACGTACGAGCCGATCATGGCTGCCGAGAAGAGCAGGAACGGCCGGTTGGCGAGGATGCCCCGCCACTGGGTGAGCACGCCCTCGCGATCCCCGCCGCGTTCCTCCCCGGTGCCCTTGCGCCGGGCGGGCAACGCGCGGATCTGCACGAGGCTGAGCAGGGCGAAGATCCCGGCCGCCACCAGGCAGGTGACACGGAAGTTCACCCCGGTCAGCACCATCCCCACCAGCGGGCCAAGCAGTATCCCTGCCTGGTAGAAGACGTTGAACAGCGCGAACGCCTCGACCCTGCGCTCCCCGGCGTCCGCGGCGAGATAGGCCCGTACCGCCGGATTGAACAGTGCGCCGGCCAGTCCCGTCGCCGCTGACGCTGCGAGCAGCGCGGGCAGCGAGTCCACCAGCCCGAGGCTCGCGAAGCCGAGAGTGCGCAGAACGCACCCGGCCACGATCACCGGTTTGTAGCCGAGCCGGTCGGCCAGCGTTCCGCCGGCCAGGAACATGCCCTGCTGGCTGAAGTTGCGCACGCCGAGGACGAGTCCGACGACCCAACCGGCCAGGCCAAGGGTGCCGGAGAGGTGGGCGGCCAGATACGGCATCAGCATGAAGAAGCCGAGATTGATGGTGAACTGATTCACCATCAGCAACTGGACGCTTCGCTCGTACGAACGCACCTGCTTGTACAGCCCCGTCACCGGACCCCCTCCGTCGAGTCGGACCCCGTGCCGGCGACGTCCCCGAGGTTCTCGTCGGACTCCTCCTTCGACACGTCCTGGAGCGTGAGGGGATCGACCACGGTTGAGCACCGGGTCCAGCATGCGACCTCCTTCTCGTCCTGGCGGCCGATCTCCTCCGGTTCCACAGCCGGAGGAGAGTCCAGCAGACCGTGGGCGGCGCAGTAGTCGTCGTCATACACCGTGCCCAGGTAACGCAGCGGTCCGTCGGGGAAGATCGCCGCGATACGGGCTTCGCACGGCATGGTCCGGGCGAGCCAGCCGGCCACCAGAGCCACGGCGCCCACGCTCCAGCCGCCGGTGGCGTAGTGCGAGGCGGCCAGTTGGCGGCAGGTCCACACCGCTTCGGCGGGGGTCACCCAGTGCACCTCGGAGAAGTTCCCGTAGGCGACGTTGCGGGGATAGATGCTGGAGCCGAGGCCGCGCATCAGCCGGGGCCGCGCGGGCTGGCCGAAGATCGTCGAGCCGATCGTGTCCACCCCGACGAGCGTCAGCTCCGGGTAGAGCTGCCGCAGGATGCGGGAGACGCCCGCGGAGTGGCCGCCGGTGCCGACGCTGCACACCAGTACGTCGATGTGGCTCAGCTCGGAGGCGAGTTCTAGGGCCAGCGGGGTGTAGGCGGCGACGTTGTCGGGGTTGCTGTACTGGTCCGGGCACCAGGAGCCCGGGTGCCGCTCCAGCAGCCGCTGCACGCGTTCGCGGCGAGCCTGCTGCCAACCGCCCGTCGGGTGGGGCTCGGAGACGACGTTGACCTGGGCGCCGTACGCGGTCAGCAGCCGGGTCATGGCCGCCTCCATGCCCGGGTCAGTGACCAGGGTGACCGGGTGGCCGTGCACCATGCCGGCCAGGGCGAGCCCCAGGCCCAGGGTGCCGCTGGTGGATTCGATGATCCGTCCGCCGGGCCGCAGATCGCCGCGGGCCCGGGCGCGCTCGACCATGTGGAGTCCCGGACGGTCCTTGATGCCGCCGGGGTTGAAGCCCTCAAGTTTGGCCCAGAAGCCGCGGCCTGTCGGGGCCAGCGGCTCCGACACGCGCAGCAGCGGCGTGTTCCCGATCAGTGCCGACAGGGTGGACTGGCCGGAAGTGAGGGCGGTCTTCGTCAATGACTGCATGCTTTCGCTCTCGCTCGATGAATCAGGTGGGGGTTCATCGGGCGCGTCCACGACGACCGGGCGGATCGCTGATTCGTCCGTACTCGGCGTCGACAGGACGCGGCAGCCTGCGATGCCGGCTGCGGGCGAGAGGTCTAGATACGCCACCGAGACGTACGCACGAGCGCCGCCCGGCCGCTGCGTGGTCGTTGCCGTCGGCGTGTCCCAGAGAGCGCTCGCGGGTGTCCCAGGGCCACTGCTGCGGCAGCGGCTGCTGCCGGCGGCTTCGTATCGGCGAGTGGCTGCTCCGGCTCTTGGGGCGCCGTGCGGATGACCGCGTCCGGCGGACAGTCATGGGCGGTGTGCGGTGCGTGCTGCTCGGCGCCGCCCGGCATCGCCGTCGATGCCGTGACTGCTGCAGGCATTGCCCCGTGTGCTTCCTCGGTTTCCGCGTGGCTGACGGAGCACAGGACGGTCACCAGCAGCAGGACACCCTGGATCAGGGTGACGAGTCGGCGCGGCCAGGGCGAGCCGGATGGAGTGCACGGGACGCGCAGCGGCGTGCGGAAATGAAGCAGCACAGGACCTCCGTGCGACCGCCTCCCGCCGGCTGGGAAGGGAGGGAAGCGGCGAGCATGGGTGGTGAGGAACGGACGGTGTCGACGAGCCGCATCAGGAGGCACGTCACGTCGGACACCCGCCCCTGGTCTCGTCGCGCAGGACACCCGCGAGCCGGTCCTGCGTGCAGTCCGGCATGGACGGCTGCGGTGGCGGAACGGCCGGGCGGGAGGACCCTGCGGCTGCTACACCTGCTGGACCACGGCCGCTCTCATGGCCACCGCAGACGCCGTGTGGAGTGCGGCGCCGGTTGGCCCCGGCTGCACCGATGAACGAACCGAAGTGACCGGTTCGCGAACTGATACGGCAAGGCAGGGAGACGCCACGGATGCCCCCTGCTGCGGCTGACCGGAGGCGCAGTGCTCGGAGGGGTGCGACGGGCCGTGCCCGTCGTCCTCCCCGTCCAACGCCACGGCCAGGAACGGCGCACGTTCGTCGGCGGCGCGATACCGGGTCTCGGCCGGGTCCGTCAGGGCGGCTGCGACACGGGTCGACAAGTGTCCTTTGACGCCCTCGACATGTATGCCATGGGCGAAGAGGACTCCGAGCAGAAGTACGGCAAGGACCACGACGCGCGGCAGCGCCGCGGAAACGCGCGCCCTTGCCATGCGTCGGTGCGACCAGACCGTAATCATGCCGTGATTCTAACTGCTCGGCGACCTGGCCGAGGTCTGCGTCGACGGCGACCCGGTACGGCTGCGACAGATCGTCACCAACCAGCTCACGAACGCCCTGAAGTTCGTACCTAGGAGCGGTACGGTCACCCTCACACTTCGCCAGGACAAGGACTGGGTGGATCTCCGCGTGACTGATACGGGCCCCGGTATCCCCCCGATGCATGGTCCGCGGCGCCCGCGGTTGGTCCCGCCAGTTGGGTTGTGCTGGTAGGCCGCCGTCGGTAATCGGTCACGCTCGATCGTCCCCGCCCGAGCGGGGAAGGGCTCACTGCGGGTCGGGCGCGAGGAAGGGCGCGAGGGCTCCCAGAGCCTGGAGAGCCTGGTCTGCGGTAGGTGTGCCAGCGGGATCGAGCAGCCATTGGAGCATCAAACCCTCGCTCAAGGCGACGAGTATGGAAGCCATGACCTCGGCGGGCACCGGGAGGGCCAGGCCGGCTTCGGCACGGGACCAGGTGATCAGTGCTGCGCCGGACTGGCGGGTCTCGGCCAGGTGAACGGCGAGTTGAGTGCGAAGTGCGGCCGAGCGCAGGGCAGGTGGGAAGGCTTCGACACAGCCGATGATGGCCGGGCGCATCTCGCCGAAGGCATCGATCACCGCGGTGAGCGCGAGTTTCAGCTGGTCTCGTGGGCTGGCCGCCGGCGCTGCGGAAACTGCCTGCCCCACCCGTCGGGTCCAGGTCCGGAAACATTCGGCCGGCGCGGCATTGAGCAGCGCAGCCCGTTCCAGGTCGTCCGGCCGCTCGGCACACGGATCGGGCTTACCTTCGTCACCTCGACGACGTGCACGGATCTCGCTGGATCTTCGGCATGCGTGCCCACGTGCGCCCCCGGAGTGAACATCGCCTCCAGAAACCGGCTCTCCTCGGGGCCTGCGGTCAACGCCCATCTGCTGTGTATCCCCTGGCCGAACGGCATGGGCCCCACTGACAGAGCCCGAAGTCCCGCCATCCCCGGCACTGCTCTCGGTTCACGAGTGGCCATCAGGGCGATGCAGGGGAGGGTGTTTCGGGGCACGGGAGCGAACGCCCGGGAGGAGCAAAAGACGATGCGGTGATCTGCCGCCTGGAGCCGCTGAATCGCTCTTGGCGGGCAACAGCGCCAGCCCACAACCCACGACGTGGGGCAGTCGGAGACCTGCCGGACGATCACACGCATGACGTCCGAGAACGGGCCTGCGTTAATCGCTGGTGTGCGGCCCGGTGACACTTGTACGTTGGCATCGCGACCGCGCCTCCGATGCGCTCGGCTGCGGCTACTTCCTTCTGACAACCAAGTGACGCCGCCGCCCCTTTTGATCTCGGCAGGCGCGGGCGCCTTCGCCCCGTCGGGCCTCTTGGCCGGGGCCGTCCAATCCTTTGAATCCGGGGGGATTCGCTGCCTCGTTACACCCCACGCGTCTCCAAGATCTGGTCCGAGATGCTCGTGGCCCCGCACGTCTCGGCGGCCGCCCGCTCCCTGCCCCCACCACGGCTCCAACACGGGTCCGTCAGGCCGGACTTCTGCACCTACCAGGGCGGCCCGGCCTTCGTCCGGGAGCCCCGCGAGGAGCTCTTCCTCCTTGCAGTCGGCAACTTCGTCTCCCAGCAGACCTTTTACGAGAGCGGTGAGGAGCGGGACGACCGGTACGCACGTCTCGTCGGTGAACTCGCTCTCCAGGACCCCGTGTGGACGGCCGGCCTGCTGCGCTGGCTGCGCGGCGAGGGCAACATGCGCACGGCGTCCCTGGTGGGCGCTGCCGCGTACGTGCAGGCCCGGCTTGAGGCCGGGGAGTCCGGAGGCCCGTCCAACCGGTCCGTGATCGACTCGGTGCTCCAGCGCGCCGACGAGCCCGGCGAACTGCTCGCCTACTGGATCTCGGTGCACGGGCGAAACGTGCCGCAGCCCGTGAAGCGGGGCATCGCCGACGGCGTACGCCGGCTGTACACGTCCCGGTCCCTGCTCAAGTACGACACCGCGTCCAAGGGCCTCCGCTTCGGCGACGTGCTCAACCTGGTGCACGCCTCACCCGACCCGGACAAGCCCTGGCAGGGTGCACTCTTCCGGTACGCCCTAGACCGCCGCTACCACCCGCAACAGGCGCTTCCGCCGGCCTCCGACCACCTGCTGACCGCCCACCGGGCGCTGATGGAGTCGGCTGCGGACGAGCGGCACACGGTGGTGACCGGGCCGGGCGGCTCCGAGCTGCTGGCCGCGGCAGGCATGACGTGGGAGGCCCTGGCGGGCTGGCTCCACGGACCGATGGACGCCGCTGTCTGGGAAGCAGTGATCCCCACGATGGCGCCGATGGCGCTCCTGCGGAACCTACGGAACTTCGACGAGACGGGGGTCTCGGACGAAGTCGCGGCCCGGGTCGCCGCACAGCTCTCGGACGCCTCCGAAGTCGCCCGGTCCCGGCAGTTCCCCTTCCGCTATCTGGCCGCCCACCAGCACGCGCCGTCGCAGCGCTGGGCGGCCGCGCTGGAACGGGCACTGGGCCACTCCCTGGCCAACGTACCGCCCTTGCCCGGCCGGACTCTGATCCTGGTGGACCGGTCCGACTCCATGTTCTGGGACGCCGTCTCCGAGCGGTCCAAGCTGACTCGGGCGGACGCAGCGGCCGTGTTCGGCACCGCGTTGGCCATGCGTGCCGAGCAGGCGGATCTGGTGGAGTTCGGCTGGAGCAGCGCGGAGGTGCCGTTCGAGCCGGGCGAGCCGGTGCTCGAGGTGCTGAAACGGTTCCACAGTCTCGGAGGCACTCACACCACGAAGGCGGTGCGGACCCATTACCGTGAGCACAACCGGGTCCTGATCGTCACCGACGAGCAGGCCGCCCCCTACGGCCCCGGCGGGCCGGCCGAACCGGTCCCGGCCGACATCCCGGTCTACATCTGGAACCTGGCGGGGTACCGGCCCGCCCACAGCCCAACGGGCCCCCACCGGCACACCTTCGGCGGCCTCACGGACGCCGCGTTCCGGATGGTCGGCCTCATCGAGGCCAGCCGCGAGGCCGCTTGGCCGTGGACCGCAGAGCTGGCCTGATCCGTTCAGACACGGCCTAGCTGTATTGACGTTCGACAAGGAACCGTCTCCCGAAGACGGTCAGCCGGGCATTACGGTGGGGCACGAAGACCTCCGTGTGGTGCAGTCCTAGACAGCTCCACCACACCGAACGTCTTCGCCATGATCAAGACCCATGAATGTCAACAACGCTCGTGATCGATACACCTAGTTGGCCGCGTCGCCGACCGGCCGTGGCCGGCGTGTGCCGCCCACGGCCTGGGACATTTGGCTACCGAGTCAGTCCGGCTGGGGCTGGGGGCGGATCTGCTCAACGCGGTCACGCTTGGTGTACATGTCCCAGTAGTGCGCGGCGAGGTCGTCCGGGTCGACGAGCGGGCCGACCGTGTCGGGCATCGCCGTGGCGGCCAGCTCGCCCATCTCGCTGCCTGCGATGAAGGCCGCGACGGAGAGGGTACCGGCGTACGCGCCGATCTGGGCCAGTTCGCCGTTGAGGGAGTAAAGCCAGTTGCGAGCGGCCGACATGAGCGGGCCCACACCTCTCATGTGGGGCTGCGGTTCCACGGCGGTGTGACCGGTGGGTATCAGGAAGGCGCCGTTGCCGCGCCCGGTCCACTCCGGCGGCACGGCGCGGACCGCTTCGACGGGGGTGAGCAGCAGCAGCGGGCTGTCCTTCTCCAAGGTGGCCGCGTCCAGCTTCGTGGCCGGGGAGAAGCTCTGCTCGCCGCTGATCGGGCCGTACTCGATCACATCGATGCGGCCGAAGTGGTCGTGGATGCCTGCGATCAGGGCGGGCATCTCAGTGGGCCGGGACAGGTCGGCGGTGAAGCCGACTGTCTCGATACCTTCGGCGGTGAGCTGCTCGACGAGGGCGTCCAGGCGGTCCTTGCGGCGTGCGACCAGGGCGACGCGGAAGCCCTCGCGGGCGAATCGGCGGGCGACGGATGCGCCGAGGCCGGGACCGGCTCCGAAGATGGCGATCACTTTGGACATGGGAGCTCCTTCCAATTCCGTGAAGACCCCCACTGGATGATGGAAGGCAAACGGGCAGCCGGCCAAAGGGGCGTGTCTGAGCACGCTGGCTGGACCCACCCCCGATGGCCACTTCGGCAGCCATTTGAGCGAGCCCGAGTGGCTGAACCCGCAGGCTGAGCGGTGTGTCTGGGCAGGCGGGGGCGGTCGGCTCGGATGAGGGTGGTCGGTGTTGTTGCCGTCGAGGAGGAATCTTGAAGCGTCGTGTCGCCGCTGCCTTGGCCATTGCCGTCGCCGGGCTGATGCTGACCGCATTACCGGCCGCGGCTCGGGACAGCCAGGGCGGCATAGGGAGTGACGACTGGAACATCCCGCTGACCAACATCGGCCTGCTCTAGCCCCGAATCCAACCTCGGGGAACGGCCGACTGTCATGCTCAGCGTGGCCAACCAGCATGGAGAGCGGCGTCTCCACCCGCAGCTCGCAGGACCTGGCCCAGCTCTTCCAGGTCACCGACTAGCGTGTCGAGGACGTGCTCGCACCGAACTGGAACGTGGCCCCGACCAACGACGTGTGGGCCGTCCTCGAGCGTGGCCCTCGCGGCTCCGATGACGCCCCGGTGGGGCGTGAGCTGCGACCGCTGCGCTGGGGCCTGGTGCCGTCCTGGGTGAAGGACGTGAAGATCGGCACGTGGATGATCAACGCCAGGGTGGAGACCGTGCACGAGAAGCCGACCTTCCGCCGCGCGGTCGTCAAACGCCGCTGCCTGCTGCCGGCTGACGACTTCTACAGGCGCTCGCCGGTGTGTACGAGTACTGGCGCGACCCGGTCGTCGAGCAGGACGACGACCCGGCCGCGTGGCTGATGACCTGCACGATTATCCTCACCGAGGCCATCGACGCAGCCGGTCATGTGCACCCCTGCATACCCCTCGCGCTCACCGAGGACCACTACGAGGAGCGGCTCGACCCCGCACACCAAGATCCCGACGAACGGCGAAACCTGCTGACCCAGCCCGCGGGCGGGCACCTGGATGCCCGCCCGGCCGCCACGGCCGTCAACAACGTCCGCAACAAGGGCCCTCAACTCCTCGACGCGATCACGCCTTACTGGCTCTACTGATTCCCAATGGAGTTGCCAACCGGTTTCGGTGACAGTGTGTGAGCGTCTCAGCCGAGTGCGGCCTGGGGCGGTGGTGGGGTGGTCTCGAAGGTTCGACCGTCGCGTATCAGGGCCCACAGGACGTTCACACGGCGTCGCGCGAGCGCGATGATTGCCTGTCTGCGGCTCTTTCCCTCGGCTCTTTTGCGTTCGTAGAAGGCGTGGGAGACGGGGAAGGAACGTGCGGCGACCATGGCTGACATGTAGAAGACCCGCAGGAGGCGGCGGCTGTAGCGCCGAGGGCGGCGCATGTTGCCGCTGATGCGTCCGGAGTCCTTGGGGACGGGGGCCAGGCCGGCGACGCCGGCCAGGCGATCCGAGCTGCCGAAGACGCTCATGTCGCCGCCGGTGTGGGCGATGAACTCCGCTGCCAGGATGGGGCCGATGCCGGGCATGCTCAGGACGATCTCGGCGGCGAGGTGGTCATGAAACCGGCCCTCGATCAGGACATCGGTCTCGTCGATCTCCTCATCGAGGGCCATCACCTCCCTCGCCTGCTTTTCCACCATGACGGAGGCCAGCCTCTCGCCGGCGACGGCGGTGTGCTGGGCTTCGGCGGCCTCAACGGCCGTGGCAGTCACCTGGTTGTAGTTGCGGACCTTGCGGTTCTTCAGCCAGGTCGCGAGCCGGCTCTTACCGATCCTGCGGAGCTCGGCCGGGGTCTGGTAGCCGCTCATAAGGATCAGGGCGGCCTTGGAGGTGCTGTAGTCGAAGCCCGTTCCAGTTCGGGGAAGTACTCCAGCAGCTGGGCTCGCATCCGGTTGATCGTTCTGGTGCGGTCCGTAGCCAGGTCCAGGCGGCGCGACGTGAGGATGCGCAGGTCCACGGCGATGTCGTCGCTGCGGTCCATTGCTTCCAGGCCGCGGCGCATGCGGGCCTGAGCAGCGATGATGAAGGCGTCCTTGGCATCGCTCAGTGATGGAGATCGGACCGGCGTTCGTAGCGGATGCGGAGTCGTTTGAACTGATGGAGCCAGGCGAACGATCGCTCCACCACTCATCGAGTGCGGCCGAGCCCGGATCCGTGCGGGACTCCTCTGCGCGCGATGAGCGGCTTGACGCCCCACTGCCAGAGGAGGCGTCGGTACTTGTCGAAGTCGTAGCCGCGGTCGGCGTACAGCCTCTTGGGCCTGCGGCGGGGTCTGCCGCGTATGCCCCGGATCGGGGGTATGGCATCCAGCAGCGGAATCAGCTGGGTGACATCGTGGCGATTGCCGCTGGTCAACGAGATCGCGAGTGGGGTTCCATGGCGATCGACGATCAGGTGATGCTTGGAGCCGGGACGTCCTCGGTCGACCGGCGAGGGGCCGACTTGGTCCCCCCATTGAGGGCTCGGATGTGGGAGCCGTCGACGGCCGCAGCGTCCATGTCCAGCAGCCCGGTTTTGCGGAGCTCGGTCAGCAGTGCCGCGTGCAGTTGCGACCAGACGCCGGCCTCGGTCCAGTCGCGGAGCCGGCGCCAGGCGGTCACGCCGGAGCAGCCCACCACTGACGTGGGGACTTCTCTCCAGGCAACGCCCTTGCGGAGGACGTAGACGATTCCGGCCAGCGCCACGCGGTCAGGTACCCGGAGCCGACCCGCGTACCGGTGCCTGCGTTCGGGTGGCTTCGGCAGCAGTGGGGCTATGCGATCCCACAGATCATCGGGGACAAGCTCATCGGACACCCGGCGGACTCTCCTCGTCAGGGCCGCAGACATCCACACGACACGCCGGTCTCACACTGAAGCCCTGGCTTCGGCCACGCTGAACCACCCGGGCCGTACCTCGGCGAGCAGAGGCGTCAGTGACTCCACCGCGGTCCGCAAGTCCTGATCCGTCGGGTCATGAGGCTCAGGCAAGCTCCGCCCGTAGCAGCGCAGGCGCCAGAGATCGAAGATCTCAGTCCCGTCGGCCGCAAAATCCACGTCGATCTGTGTGCCGTTGTGGCTGGTGAAGCGGCAGCCTGCTCCGTGGACGCTGTAGCAGTAGGCGCCGATTTCACCGTTCCGGCTGATCCGGTGCGAACGGACCAGGCCGAGCACGTCCGCCAGCTGTTCAATCGAGGGGACCGCCACCCTCATGGCCTCACCAACAGCGTTGAGCGCATCGACGTAACCGATCACGAGGTCGTGCGCTGTCACCGCGTGCGGCCCTCTCGCAGCCGAAGCCTGTCCCATTCCGCGTCGCCCCCTCCACGCTCGAAGCGATTGTTCCACGGGGCCTCCGACATCTCCGTCGGTAGGCATTCTGAAACGATCAGTAAGACGCCGGAGACTTCACCTCAGACACCTCCTGTGTAGCCAAGGAGGCCTGGCGAGCCCTGGACGGCCGTGGGCGGACAGTGTTCGATGTAGGACGGTCCGCTCGACGGGGGAGGGTGAAACTGCCATGGCTGATGCGCCACCGCTTGTGCGGATTGTTGCTGCTGAGCTTGGAGAAGGCTTGGCAGGGATCATGGTGGGGATTGCAGCGGACGTACTGATCTTCTCCACTCTGGATGATCTGAGGCTCTCCGGCACCGCTGGGCGCGTTCAGATCGGCGGCATTGTCGTTCTGGCGCTACTCTGGGCGGTCAATCTTCTGGTGTACCGGCCGCGTCAGCTGCGTGCATTCAGCTCCGCTGTGGCGGTCGAAGACGCCTCGGTGCTGGAGCCGAACGAGGAACGGACTCGCCAACTGCGGCGAGGCTGCGTTCGCGTGGCGGCCTTCGTTTTCCTGGTGACGCTCGGAGGTGCGTACATCGCCCATTTGCCACTCCTTGGCCTGGGCTTTCAGCTGATACTGGGCCTCGGACTCCTTCACACCTGGTGGACTGCGATCTGGTGGGAACGTCGGCACGGCGTCCATCTATGGAAGCCGGCACTGTCTGCCGTAGGTCGCGAGAACTGGCGTGGCTCCCCGTACTATGTAACGTCGGCAAGGGCAAGGTCCGTCACGAACAACGGGTAGCACCATGCACTGAGTTGCCGGTGCGTGATGAGGCAGCCCAACTGTCAGTCCCCCCGGGTAGGTTCGGGTGTATGACGACGGGAGCGATCACGGAGGAGGCCGGGTATGCCCGGATCACCTACCGTGTGCGCCTGTCGAAGACGGCGTGGCGTGCGTGGGAAGCCGAGTGGGACCGGTGCCGGTGGATCTGGAACGAGTGCGTGGCCCGCTCGAAGAAGGCCCATACCGCGGGTGAGTAGGTCGGTCCGGCTGCGCTGGACCGGATGCTGACCCAGGCCCGGCGGGTAACCCCCTGGTTGAGGGACGGCTCGTCGGTACCTCAGCAGCAGCTCATACGCGA
>NZ_JBEXYL010000038.1:0-84437 GCF_040630895.1 Streptomyces sp. NPDC005728 | reverse complement strand
ACCGGGATCGACGGGCGCCGTGGCCTGGTGCGCCGCCGTACCGGGATCGACAGGCGCCGTGGCCTGGTGCGCCGCCGTACCGGGATCGACAGGCGCCGTGGCCTGGTGCGCCGCCGTACCGGGATCGACAGGCGATCCGGCGGTGTGCGTGGCCCCCGCGTGGGCCGACGTCGGGTCGGGTCCGCTGCCGGGGTTCAGGCTCTGCGCCGCCCCACCGTCCGTGTGCGGCCCCGCCGCCGGCGGCGGCACGTACTGCTGCGCCCCCGCCGCCGCATGGGCACCGTGCAGGTCGCCGAGCTGCCGCCACAGGAAGGCCGCCTCCGCCAGCAGCACCCCCGCCATGATCCGCCGGCCGGTCAGCAGGTTGCGGATGCCCCGCTCGTGGGTGAAGTACGCGACAGCCTGCTGGTCGCCCGCGCTCTGGGCCGCGGGCAGACCGCGTTCGAGCAGTCGGCCCCAGACGCCGAAGCGCAGCGAGCGGGCCAGGGCCGGAGAAGCGGCCCGGACGATCCGCACCGCGAGTTCCGGCCGCCCGGCCAGCTCGGCCAGCTCGGCGACCTGTTCCAGGGCCCGGGCGTGCTGGGCGACCTGGGCGGCGGTCGTGGAGGGGCGGGCGATCCACTCGGCGAAGTGGTCGGACAGCCGGTCCACGGGGAAGGGCTCCAGCTCGCGCTCCCGCAACGCGGGTGCGACGTCCGGCACCACGCGGTAGCCCGCTTCCGTCTCCTCGGCCAGGCCGAGATCGGTGAGCCGGGCGCACAGGGCCGAAGCGTCGGACGCGTCGGTGAGGGCGCCTATGTGGTCCGGGTCCAGTTCGGCGTCCTCGAGGGTCGCGAGGAGGTGCAGTGCGCGCAGCGGGCCGCCCTCCAGCCGGTCGAAGAGCAGCGGCAGCAGGTCCGCGACGTCACCGGGCCGGGGAAGCACCGCCCGGCCGGACGGGTCCAGCCGGGTGACGGCCGCCGCACGCAACAGCAGCAGCGGGCGGCCGGACGCGGTCTCCCACAGGGCGGCCGCGATGTCGTGCTCGGTCTGCGCCGCCACGGGGCGGCCCAGCTCGCGCGCCAGCAGCTCCAGCGCGGCCTGCTGGTCCATCCCCTCGAGATGCAGTGCGCTGCCGTCGCCGAGCAGCGTTCGCTCCCGGCCGGCGAGGACGAACGTCGCCTCGGGGGCCGCGTCCATGAGGGTGCGCAGCCCTTCGGGACCGAACTCGGCGTTGTCGACGTACGCCGTCACCTTGATGTCGCTCATGAGACGGCGCAGTTCGGGGCTGGACGGCGCGTAGCCGCGGGCTTCGTAGCAGGCCTCGAAGATGTCCTGGGCGAGATCCTCGGGTTCCCGCCGGGCGGCGTCGAGGAAGACCACCCCGTCCGCTCCGGGGGCGAGGGTACGGGCCGCGTGCCGCAGGAGCGCGCTCTTGCCGACTCCCGGAGCGCCCCACACCTGCACCGGGCCGCCGTCCCGGACGGCGGCCGCCAGCCGGCGCAGCTCGGCGTCCCGGCCGAGGGGTGCGGCCTGGCGCCGGGGCAGGAGGGCCACCTGGTCGCGGCGGACCGGCCGGGGGTGCTCGCCCTCCACGAGCAGGGTCACCGTCGACCCGTGGTCGGCGTCGATGACCACGTTGTGGTTGCCTGCGATCACCGGGCCCGAGGCGTCCCCCGCGATGTCGATCCGCCCGCCGGAGTGCCCGTCGCCGGGCGGCGTCCCTTCTCCCGTGCCCGTCTCGGCCAAGGCTCTGTTCTCGTCCTCGTGCGCCATGCGAACCCCCGCTGTACTGATCGAGCCGTGATGTCGGCCTTGCAGCGCCAAGCTAGCCACGGGCGCCTGCCCGGCTGCCGTCAAAGTACGGTTTCCGGGATGCCCATGTGGAAGCAACACAGCTTCTGCACAAGCGAGTTCAGGGCTCGGGGTAGGCGATGCGGTGCAACCGGTCGAGGTCCTCGATGCGGATGGTGCGGTAGCCGGTGGACACGACGCCCTGCTCGCGCAGCCGGCGCAGGGCCTTGTGCACGCTGGGTTCCGCCGCGCCGCACAGGGTGGCCAGTTCGGGCTGGGTGATCGGCCAGCGGATCACCGCGCCCCTGCCGGTCCGTTCGCCGTAGGTCGGCGCCAGATGGTGCAGGATCCGCGCGAGCCTGGTGGCGACGTCGCATCCGGTGAAGTTGATGCGGTGGGTGTTGGCGGTGCGCAGTTTGGCCACGACGGACCGGTTCACGGCCTCCCCTATCCGCGGGAAGCGCCGCATGCAGTCGAGGAAGTCGGCGCGGGTCATCCTCCGGGCGGTGACGGGCCCGCACGTCGTGACCGTGGCCGAGCGGGGGCGGGCGTCCAGCGCGGCGAGTTCGCCCACCAGGTCGCCGCCCATCCGCACGGCCAGGAGGGCGTCACGGCCGTCCTCGGTGCGCCCGGTGGCCTTGACCACCCCGTCGAGGAGGATCAGTACGAAGTCGGTCGGGTCCGCCTCCCGCATGAGGATGCGGTCAGCGGTGTAGCGCACCGTCACCCCGGGCGCGAGCAGCTGCGCGCGGGCGTCCGCGCCGAGGCCGCCGAGCAGGCTCGTGTGCGGCCAGGCCCACACCTCACGCGGCCGCCGCCCGGCCGGTCCGCGCTGTGACGAACGTTCGCCGTCCATGGTCCCGCCCTCCCCGCAGGTGACAGACCTGGCCCCAGTGTGCGGCCGTGCGGCCCGGGCCGCACCGGGTTCACGGGCACCTCACGTTTCCCGACGAACCCTGTATTCCTACGAGTTCCGCGCCGCCCGCAGCGGGAACACTGGAGCCGAGTCCGATCCGGCGAGCCGAAGAGGGGCGCATGGAAACAGAGTTGGAGTACCGGGCGGTCCTGGCCGTGGACATCGAACGGTCGGCCGGGCGCGGGGACGAGGCCCTGATGGAGATCCGCGGAAAGCTCTCGGAGATGCTCCGGGAGGCGTTCCTCGCCAGTGGCGTCGACTGGGAGGCGTGCCTGCGTCACGACCTGGGCGACGGCCTGCGCGTGACGGCACCGGCCGGGACGCGGAAGACGGCCCTGGTCCACCCGTTGGTCCAGGAACTCGCGCTCCGTCTGCGCACCCACAACCGGGGCGCGGCGCCCCGCCGGATGATCCGGGTCCGCATCGCGCTGCACGCGGGCGACGTGCACCTCGGGCCGAAGGGTGAGGTCGCCGGCAGCCCCCTGGAGGTGCTGGCCCGCCTCCTCGACGCGCCGCCCGCGCGGACGGCCCTGGCCGGGGCGCCGGAGACGGTGCCCGCCTCGCTGCTGCTGTCCCGGCACTTCTACGACGAGACGGTGCGCAACGGCTACCACGGCCTGTATCCCGAGGACTTCCGCAAGGTGACCTTCACGGTGAAGGAACACACCGCCGACGCGTGGCTGCACCTGCCCGGCTGGCCCATGGCGCCGGAGCCGGCGGGCGAGGCCCCCTCGGCGCCGGAGGCCGCCGCCGTGCCGGAGCTCTCCGTCGGCGCGAAGATGATCAGCCGCGCCTCGGAGAACAGCTCCATCTACGCGGTACAGCACGGCACCCAGCACATCAACATCACCGGAAAGCCGTGAGGGGAGCTGCCGTGAACGACGAACTGACCGTGCTGGCCGAGGCGGGGGCCGCGGCGGTGGTCACGGCGATGGCGACCGACCTGTGGCAGGAGACACGGAACACGGTCGTCGGGCTGTTCCGCCGCTCCGGCCGGGGCCGCCGGGCCGCGCTCGCGACCCAGTTGGACGCGAACGCCGCACTCGTCCGGGACGCGGAGGACCCGGACCAGGTACGGCGCACGCTGTTCGCCTACTGGGCCCTGGAGCTGGCGGCACTGCTGCGGGACGATCCCGCCGGCCGCGACGCGGTGGCCCGCCTCGCGGCCGCCGTCGGCAGCGGCCGGGAGCCCTCGTTCCGCCAGACGATCACGGCCCGCGACTCCGCGACCGTGTTCGCCGTCCAGCACGGAACCCAGAACGCCCACGGCCCGGACCGCCCCGACGGGACACCGCCTGCCGCCTAGCGGGACCGGTCGCCGCAGAACTCCCCTTCGGCCACCGCCACCATGTCCCCGGTCCAGTCCCCGTTGAAGTTGGCGGCGAGGGAGTGGCGGCCGTCGGCCGTCGTCAGCGCCAGGGACTGGGAGCCGTGGATGCCGCCGTCATGGCCATAGACCCGGACGCCGCAGGTCAGAGTGGCTTCGACGAGGCCCAGGCCGTAGCCGGAGTTCACGTCACCGCCGCTCTTGACCGTGGTCTTCATCTCCTTCAGCTGCCGCGGCGGGAGCAGCTTGCCGTGCAGGAGGGCGCTGTAGAAGCGGTCCAGGTCGGCGGAGTTCGAGATCATCTCGCCGGCCGAGGCGGCGATGGAGGGATTCAGCTCCGTGACGTCGTACGACGGGCCCGTCGTCGTCTCCGCGAGCTTCGAGTAGGCGCGGCTGCTGGGCTGCGGGACGGTGACCCGGGTGCCGGGGACGGAGGTGGCGGTGAGGTGCAGGGGGTCGATGATGCGGCGGGTGATCTCGGTGGCGTACGAGTGGCCCGTCACCTTCTCGATCACCATGCCCGCCAGGACGTAGTTGGTGTTGGAGTAGTTCCAGGACGTGCCCGGCGCGAAGTCCGGCTTGTGGCGCATCGCGATCGCCACCAGGTCGAGCGGGGTGCGCGTGTCGTAGCGGTGGCGGAAGAAGCCGTCCTTGGAGAAGTAGGTGCGGCCGAAGGCCTCGTCGGCGGTGTAGTTGTAGATGCCGCTGGTGTGGTTGAGGAGCCGGCGGACGGTGATCCGGCGGCCGTCGTGGCCGTGGCCCCGCACGACCCCGGGCAGCCATGTGTCCACCGTGTCGTCCAGGGAGAGCCGGCCCTCCGCCTCCAGCTGGAGCAGGACGGTGGAGACGAAGGTCTTGGTGATGCTGCCGACGCGGTAGCGGTCGGCCGTCGAGCGCGGCTCGCCCGTGCGGGTGTCGCCCACGCCGGCCGTCGTGGACCAGGTGCCGTGGGTGCCCTTCACGGTGGCGGTCACTCCGGGGACACCCGCCTGCACCGCAGCCTCGATCGCGCGGCGGGTGGCGGAGTGGGCGTCGGCGGACGGGCTGCCCGTGGCGGTTCCGGCGGCGACGGCCGGTCCCGCCACGGCCGCCGTGAGGAGCAGGGCGGTGGCGCCCACCAGGGTCGTGCGTGCACGCATGTCTTCCCCCAACTGTGCCGTTCGGTTCGGTCGGGGAGAGGGACCCGGCACCGTTGCGTGAAGGTTGCCCGGGTGTAGGCCGGTTGAGTGAATTTCGGCCCTTCTCGGTTCAGGACTTCTTGAGCACCAGCTCCGTGTTGCGGTCCGAGGCGCTGCCGGCGAGGTTCTGCTTGCCGCCCCTGGCGTTGAAGGACAGCTCGCGGTAGAGAGCCGCCAGGCCCGTCTGGCTGAGATCGGCGTAGTCGGTGCGGTGCGGGGCCGCGGACTCCACCAGCGTGGTGAAGACCGACAGCGTGCCGTCCTTGTTGTCCACCAGCTCGATGATGCGGGCGAGCTGCGGGTGGTCGACGTGCGAGGCGGTCGTGATCTCCCAGAAGGACCGCCCGCCGAACCCGGTGTGCGGGGTGATGAGGTTGCGGTGGAGGTGGCCGTTCACCCAGGCCAGCACGTTGGGGTGGCGGCCCAGGAGGGTCAGCAGCTCGCTGCCGTTGTGCCGGCGCTCGCCGGGACGGGCGGGGTCGGGGCGGGTGTTCGTCATCGACTTGCTGGTGTGGTGGCTGAAGACCACCACGTGGGAGTCCTTGTTGTCGGTGAGGGTCCTGCCCAGCCAGTTCAGCTGGGCGGTGCCGATGGACCCCTCGTAGTGCCCGCCCGGGTCGGTGGTGTCGAGGCTGATGCCGATGACGTCGTCCGCGATGCGGAAGGTGTAGTACTGGGTGCCCGCGTCCAGGTTGGCGGTGGAGTAACCGTGGCCGACCGGGCCGCGGCCGGCGTGGGCCGGGTTCAGGTGGGCCCTGAGGTAGTCGGCGGCCGTGTACGGAGCGCGCCGCTCGTCGGGGGTGACCGAGCGCATGGCGCGGGCATGCGCCTTGAGCATGTCGCGCAGCTGCGTGCCCTTGGGGTCCTTGGCGTTGTTGATCGCGTCCAGGATCTTCCGGGCGTCGGCCTCGGGCAGGCTCATGAGCTTCTTGC
Organism: Streptomyces sp. NPDC005728; assembly: GCF_040630895.1. Lineage (NCBI taxonomy): Bacteria > Bacillati > Actinomycetota > Actinomycetes > Kitasatosporales > Streptomycetaceae > Streptomyces > Streptomyces sp. NPDC005728. The sequence goes on along the minus strand of NZ_JBEXYL010000038.1, from coordinate 78,310 downwards.
CGCCGACGGCGAACTCCGCGAGATACGGGTCGCCGTGCCCGTAGGTGCCCATCCCCAGGGCGTCGTGATTGCCGACGGTGGAGTACCAGGGCAGGTTGAGGCCGGGGCTGCGCACCTCGCGGATCGCGGCGGCCAGGAATCCCTGCAGGCGCGGGAAGCCGAGCTGCTTGTCGGAGTCGCGCAGGGCCGAGTCGGGCTGCCAGTACTGCTTGAGCCCGCTGTTCTGGACGCCCTCGTAGTGCCGGTCACCGGTGTTGGGGGTGATGCGCCCACCGCTCATGATCTTCATGAACCACTCCAGCTCGGAGTGGGCGTTGTTGTCCGTGTTGTCGCCGGTGGTCATCGCGAAGTGCAGCGGGGAACCGGTGACGGGGGCGCCCCGCAGCGCGTTGACCCGCTCCACGAGCGAGATGGCGCCGTGCACGGTGAGCGCCTCCTGCGGGCGCCAGGAGTGCCGGTCGGCGGAACGCAGGAACTCCCAGCGCAACGGGTGCTGACTGTCCATCAGGTGCAGGTCGGTGAGCTGGACGAACGCGGCCAGCGCGGTACGGCGCGTCTCACGGCCGGAGCGGGGCGTGGCCAGGTCGCTGCGCACGACGCGCTTCCAGCCGGGCCCGTCGCCGAGCCGGCGGTAGCCGGCACCGCTGGGCGGCGTGGCGACCCCCGCCACGGTGGTGCCCTTGGTGTACGGGGCGAGGAGGGCCGCGGGAGCCTTGCGGGAGGAGGCGATGGCCGTCTCCTCCGTGCCGGCGGCGGCTGCCCGACCGTCGGTGGCGGCCTGGCTTTCGGTGGGGCGGAGGGCGTAGCCGACGCCCGCGGAGAGCGAGACCGCGCCGGCGGCGGCGAGGACGGTACGGCGGTGGACCCCCAGCGTGGAGCTGGCGACAGAGCGTATGCGCGACATGGCGCGATCTCCCCGAGTACGAACGCGTCGGCTGTGGTCGCGGGCCGTCGCAGACGCGAACACCCCGCTCGCTCTGGATCGTTGACACCGGGAATGACCTGCACGTGAACGCGGCGGCAACGCGCAGCGCCCATCACCGTACGTGGATCACGGGTGCGTAGTGCGGTCATGGAGCCGATTGCGAGTGTCCGGGGGGCGGTTACTCCTCGTTCATCTGCCGGGGTAGGGAACCGGCCCCGGGCCCGTCGGCGGACTCCGCGCCGAGGGCGGCCGCGGCCTCCTCCGCCACCCGTCCGGACGCCGGCCGCTCGTGCCACAGCCGCAGGGCCACGTCGACCAGCCGCACCCGGTTCAGGCCGGGTACGGCGTCCAGGTCCTGCCAGGCCGCGAAGTCGGTGGATCCGCCGACCTCGTGGCGGAGTTCGCCGCCGGCGATCTCGCCCGCATAGACGATCCGCACCCCGTGATGGTCGGTGAGCCGTCGCAGGCGCCCGCCACGGAGGACATGGCGGGCGGAGTCCACGCCGAGAAGGCCGGTCACCCGGATGCGGTAGCCGGTCTCCTCGGTCACCTCGCGGCGGACGGTGTCGTACGGGTCCTCGCCGTGCTCCATGCCGCCGCCCGGCAGCACCCATTCGGGGACGCCGTCGGGGCCCGGCGAGCGGGCGAGCAGGATCTGCCCGTCGCGGACGCACACGGCGTAGGCCGCCACCCTCAGCTTCCGTCGCATGGAGGGACGTTAGCGGGTGTGGTGCGGGTTCGCGGGCGAATATTCCGGGGCCGACCAGCGCAGAGGCAGGGCGGCGGGCGTCTCCAGGACCTCCGTGACGGCGAAGCGTACGGTCCGTTCGCCGTCGGCGGTGAACTCGGTGTGCGCCTCTCCGGTGAGCTGGAGGGTGGTGCCGGTCGTCCAGTCCGCGAAGAGCAGCCCGGCGCGCGGGTCGGTGCGCAGGTTGCCCAGGGTGAGGAACATGGCGTTGCCCGCGTAGTCCGGCCAGCTCAGTTCGTGCGGGGAGACGACCCGGACGAAGCCGGGGTTGCCGCCCCGGTGGCTGACGTCGGCGCCGCCGGTGTGCACGGTGGCCAGGAAGAAGGTGTCGGCCGCCGCGATGAACCCGGCCTGCGCGGAGGTCAGCCGGGCGGTCCGACGTGGTGGGCCCGGCTCGCGGTCCGGGACCCTTTCGTACGACTCCCGGCGCTGGATGTACTTCGGGCAGTTGGAGAACACCTGGTCGGCCTGGACGGCGAAGCCCAGGGCGGTGGGCCTAAGGCGGCCGTTGAGGCGCATCCGGCGGCGGGTGCGCGGGTCGAGCACGAGGGTGCCGACGGGGGTGTCCGGTGTGGTCACGGCCGTCGCGAGCGGGTCGGCCGGGGATGCCCCTGCCCCGCCGCCGGGAGCGTGGGCGGGACCCCCGACGACGGACATCTGCCGGGGCCCGGTGGCCCGGACGAAGCCGGGGGCGCCCGTGACCGGCGAGGCCCACACACGGCCCGTACGGGGGTCGGCCGCGCCGATGACCAGCAGGGGCTGAAGTTCCAGGAAGGCCGCCGCGACCACCTTGATGTCCTGGCCGAGGGAGCGGCCGACGTGGTCGGCGCGGTCCCGCACGCCGGCCAGGTCCTGCACGGCACGCGAACCGGCGTGATACACGTTCATGGCTAGAAGAAACCGCAGGTCGGGGCGGCGGCGTGCGGAGCGGGGGCGCCCTCGGCGCCGTGCGGCACGGAGATCTCCAGGCGGGTGCCGTCCGGGTCGTGGAAGAAGATGCCGCCCGAGGCCGAGCCCTCCCGGTGGGCCACCAGGCCCTCGTGGGCGAACTCCACCCCGGCGGCCCTGAGTGCCGTCTCGTACTCCCGGACCCGGTCCGCCGAGGCGGCCGTGAAGGCCAGGTGGTGCAGTCCGGCCCGGCCGCCGTCGTACGACCCCTGCGCCTGCTGCCAGAGGGTGAGGACCGGTGAGTCGCCGCCGTCCCCGAGGAACGCGTACCTCCGGTCGTCCTCCTTGCCCTCGGCGAGCAGGGCGAAGCCCAGCACGTCCCGGTAGAAGGCGAGGGAGCGGTCGAGGTCGGTGACGTTCAGGCCGGTGTGGCCGGTGCGCAAGGTCATGGCTCTCCCCTTCGAACTATCTAACCGTCGTTAGTGAGATTAGAAGGTTAGTCTGGGAGACGTCAACCAGTCACGTACTCTTGACCGGTTAGCCGAGAAGGAGTGCCCGATGTCCGCCGCCCGCGATCCCCGCCCGCTCACCGGCGAGCCCCTCGCCCTCGATCTGCTCAACACCAGGTGGAACAAGGAGGGCGCCACCCAGGACCTGCTCGCCGACCCCGAGGGTCTCGCGGTGTGGCTCGCGAGCAACGGGCTCGACGGCGCCCACGCGGCCGACGTGGACGCGCTGAGCCATCTGCGGCAGGCGCGTGAGGCGCTGCAGACCGCGGTGGACGGGTCACTGACACAGGGGGCACCGCTCGTCGACGCCGTCCTCGCACACGGGCGCATCCGGGCCCGGCTGACCGAGGACGGGGCGGCCGAGGAGCCCGAGTTCGCCGACCGGTCCTGGGGCCCGGCCTGGCTGGCCGCCCGGAACTACCTGGACCTGCTCCGCGAGGCCCCGGACCGGATCCGCACCTGCGCCCACGAGACGTGCATCCTGCACTTCTACGACACGTCCAGGAACGGCACCCGCCGCTGGTGCTCGATGGCCGCGTGCGGCAACCGCGCGAAGGCGTCCCGCCATTACGCCCGCTCGAAGGAAATCTGAGCAAATACGGGACTATCGAGGCCCTATCCGGCCAAAGCCCATCGCGGGTTTTCCCCATACATCCATATCGATTAGGTCAACGGTCCCCAAATTTCTGCCCTTTGGGTAAAGCTGTGCCCTCGTCCGGCACTGGATTCTTTACCTACAAGGGATGCCGATGACCCACACCCCCGAGCGGGATCCGATACCCGGCCACAGACGCCTGGCCCGCATAGCGATGGCCGTGGGCGTGGTGGCCGCTCTCTCCGCGACCGGGCCGATACCCATGGCCCTCGCCGCGGACGCGCCGCCCGCCACGGCCGCCGACCCCGGCGTCAAGTCCGCCCACGACAAGCTCGGTTCGGACGACGCCGACGTGCTTGCCGAGGCCAAGGCGGACGGCGACAAGAACGTCACGATGATGATCGCGACCGCGCCCGGGAAGACCGAGCAGGTCGCCGAGGAGCTGGACGCGGTCAAGGGCGGCCTGGTGGGCCGTACCCAGGACAAGCTCGGCTACGTACGCGCCACCGTCCCGACCGCGAAGGCGGACTCGGCGATCGCGGCCGCCGCGAAGCTGTCCTCGGTGCAGGCGATCGACCTCAAGCAGGAGATCCCGCTCGACGACCCCACCCCGAGCGCGGACACCGCGCAGGGCGCCGGGTCCAAGGGATCGGCGACCGCCTCCTCCGGGCCCGGCCGGAACACTCCGGCGGAGAACCCGTACAACCCGTCCTTCGAGACCGGTGCCGTGGACTTCGTCCAGGACCACCCGAAGGCGGACGGCCGAGGCGTCACCATCGGCATCCTCGACTCCGGCGTCGACCTCGGCCACCCGGCGCTGCAGAAGACCACCACCGGCGAGCGCAAGATCGTCGACTGGGTCACCGCGACCGACCCGGTCGCCGACGGTGACGCCACCTGGCGCCGGATGAACAACCCGGTCAGCGGCCCCTCGTTCAGCTTCGGTGGCGCGACCTGGAAGGCGCCCGAAGGCAGCTACCAGGTCAACCTGTTCCGCGAGTCCGCGACGGCCGGCGGCGACGCCAAGGGCGACGCCAACCGGGACGGCGACACCACCGACGTCTGGGGCGTCCTCTACGACCCGGCCGCCGGCACCGTCCGCGTCGACCTGAACAACAACTTCGACTTCACCGACGACACGCCGATGAAGCCGTACAAGGACGGCTACCAGATCGGCTGGTTCGGCACCGACGACCCGTCGACCGACGTCGTCGAGCGCCAGCCGTTCGTCGTGGAGATCCGCAAGGACGTCGTCTACAACGCGGCCGGCGACAAGGCCGACTACGTCAACATCGGCGTCATCGAGTCCGAGCACGGCACTCACGTCGCCGGCATCACCGCCGCCAACGGCCTGTTCGGCGGGAAGATGAACGGCGCCGCCCCCGGCGCGAAGATCGTCTCCTCTCGTGCCTGCACCTGGAGCGGCGGCTGCACCAACGTCGCCCTCACCGAGGGCATGATCGACCTGGTCACCAACCGGGGCGTCGACATCGTCAACATGTCGATCGGCGGTCTGCCGGCGCTGAACGACGGCAACAACGCGCGCGCCGAGCTGTACACGCGGCTCATCGACACCTACGGCGTCCAGCTCGTCATCTCCGCGGGCAACTCCGGCCCCGGCGCCAACACCATCGGCGACCCGGGCCTCGCGGACAAGGTGATCTCGGTCGGCGCGGGCATCTCCAAGCAGACCTGGGCCGCCAACTACGGCTCGCAGGCGGAGAAGAAGTACGCGCTGATGCCCTTCTCCTCGCGCGGTCCGCGTGAGGACGGCGGCTTCACGCCGACCCTGGTCGCACCCGGTGCCGCGATCAACACCACCCAGACCTGGCTGCCGGGCTCCCCGGTCGCCGAGGCGGGCTACTCGCTGCCGGCCGGCTACTCGATGCTCCAGGGCACCTCGATGGCCTCCCCGCAGGCCGCGGGCGCGAGCGCGCTGCTGCTGAGCGCCGCGAAGCAGAAGGGCATCGACCTGACGCCCGCCACGCTGCGCACGGCGCTGACCTCGACTGCCGACCACATCAAGGGCGCGCAGGCCTACGAGGAGGGCGCGGGCCGCATCAACATCGTGGACGCGTGGGACGCGATCAAGGACGACGCCACCTCCCACGACTACACGGTCAAGGCCCCGGTCGACACCGCGATCGACTACGCCCTGAAGACCCCGGGCTTCGGCACCGGTCTGTACGACCGCGAAGGTGGTCTGAAGGCCGGCCAGAAGAAGACGTACGACGTCACGATCACCCGCACCTCGGGCCCGGACAAGGCCGTCCGGCACGAGCTGCACTTCGAGAACAACGCCGGCGACACCTTCCGGATCCTCGGCGACGACGTCGTGAAGCTGCCCCTGAACCAGCCGGTGACGGTCAAGGTGCAGGCGGCCCCGAAGTCGGCGGGCCTCAAGAGCGCGATCCTGGAGGTCGACGACCCGCGGACGGAGGGGATCGACAATCAGATCCTCACCACCGTCGTGGTCTCCGCCCCGGTGCACTTCACCTACTCCGCGGCTGGCTCGGTGCAGCGCAACAGCACGCAGTCGTACTTCCTGACCGTGCCCGAGGGCGCCAAGTCGCTCGAGGTCGCGATCGGCGGGCTGAAGGACAAGAGCCAGACCCGGTTCATCGCGATCCACCCGTACGGCACTCCGGTCGACAACACCGGCACCCCGTACTGCTACAACAACTACCTCGACGGCAACGGCTGCAAGCCGGACGTGCGTTCCTACGCCGACCCGCAGGCCGGCGTCTGGGAGGTCGAGGTCGAGGCGCGCCGTACCTCGCCGCTGCTCGACAACCCGTACACGCTGGACGTCTCCGTCCTCGGCGCGGCCTTCGACCCGGAGACCGTGACCGTGCCCGAGGCCAAGGTCGGCACCCCGGCCACCGCCTCCTGGAAGGTGACCAACACGTACGCGGCCCTCGACGGCAAGCTGGTCGGCGGCCCGCTGGGCTCCTCCAAGACGGCCCGTCCGTCGATCAAGGAGGGCGAGACGCAGACCACCACGGTGGACGTCCCGGCCGGCGCCAAGTCCCTGGACGTGGCCATCGGAGGCGTCTCGGACGCGGCCGCCGACCTGGACCTGCTGGTGTACGACGCCTCCGGCAAGGAGGTCGGCAAGTCCGCCGACGGTGACTCGGAGGAGGCGGTCTCCGTCCCGTCCCCGGCCGCCGGCACGTACACCATCCAGGTCGTGGGCTACGCGGTTCCCTCCGGCTCCACCGCGTACGACTACCGGGACGTGTTCTTCTCCGCCACGCTCGGCACCGTCACGGTCGACGACTCGACCCCGGTCAAGCTCGGCACCGGTGACTCGGCCACGGTGACCGGCCAGGTCACGGCCGCCGCCGAGGCCCCCGCGGGCCGCGAGTTCTTCGGCCGGGTCCAGCTGGTGAACACCCGCGGCACGGTCGCGGGCACCGGCAGCGTGAAGATCGAGAAGGTCACGCCGTAACGGGGTGATCCTGAGCGAGGGGCGGGTGTCCGGACCGGGCACCCGCCCCTCGTGCCGTCCGGTGCCCGCCGCACCGGGGCGGTGGGCACCGGATCAGCGGCCGTCCGGGATCACTCGGCCGGATCAGTGGGCTCGGGGGACCCGGTCGGCACGTCCGAGGGCTGCTCGGTGGGCTCGTCCGTCGGCTCCGGCCCGTCGCCGGCCCCGACGTCGGGCGCGACCTGGTCGCGCACCATCTGCTTCCAGTGGTCGGCGACCGTCCGCTGACCGTCACCGTCCATGTCGTCCGCCGCCGGGAACGGCAGCGTGGTGCTGCCGACGGGCTGCGCCCCGTAGACCGGAACCATCGTGAACCAGGAGCGGTCGCTCATGCTGTGGGTGGCGAAGACGTAGCTCTCGCCGATCTCCAAGGGCAGGTCGCCCTCCATCAGCGTGAGGCTGTTGGTGTCCTGGTCGTAACCGCCGGTCTGGTTCACGACCGTGGTCGAGCCGGCCTGCAGTGTGCCTTCGAAGACCTCGTTCACCTTGACGGCCCACTGCGTCTCCGGCATGCCGTCGATCTCGGTGGTGCCTTTCTTGCCGACCACCGTGCCATGAAAGACGAAGTCGGCGAACCCGACCAGGTTCTCATCCGTGCTGAAATCACCGATGGTGCTCGCGTGCGCGTATTCCACCGCGAATTCAGGACGGTCGTCGGCGAATGCCTGAACGCCTCCCCAGGCGCTCACGGAGGTCAGGGCGAGTCCGGCGGCCGTGAAAGCCGCGTACTTCCGCAGCCGGGATGCTGAAATTCTGAATACCATTCTGCTTACCCCCAGAGCGAGTGGTAGTCGGCCTTGTCGTGCGACTGCGGCGTGGTGAGCGACCCCCGGTCGGGCGTGTTGTTCACCATGATCTGGCCGCGGTAGCTGTGCGCGAGACCGAGCGCGTGGCCCAGCTCATGGGTGGCGACGCCGCGCCGCTTCGTCTTCCCGTAGTCCTTGAGGTAGCGGACGTTCAGGTAGATGGCGTCGGCGCCGGTGCGCGGCTTCCACAGTCCGTCCCAGGTGACGTCGGAACGGTTCGAGTCGCGCCACTCCAGGTCGGTGATGGTGTTCCAGGCGTCCGGAGCGATGTTGATCCGGTTGAGCGAGCTGTTGTCCCACGCGTTGATGGCGTGCTTGCGAGCGTCGTCGTACCGGGTCTCGTCCTCCCAGCGGATTTCCCGGTCGTCGACGGAGTCGTTCCCCAGGAAATGCGCTGATGCCGGCGTGGCCGCCGTATAAGAAAGAATCAGAACCACGGCCGACACGCATGCCGCGGCCGCACTTCTTCGGGCAGATTTCACCATACCCCCAACTGGTTGAATCTTTCTCGACCAGGCGATCATGTCCGACTCGATTTTCGAGCGACAGTAATGTTCCGGTCAATGGAGGGTATGGTTCACGACAAGCGGAATGTATTCATCCGTGATTTTCGACGAGATGGCTTCGGGTCATCCACTTCCGGTGCATTTCACCCCTTCGGAATCCGGGAGCGCCTTTTCCACCCATGCGCGCCCCCATTCCAGCGCATTGCCCGAGCCCTCCGGCGGGGCGTCGCCGTCCCGGTACGCGGTCGGGGCCTCGCCCTGCCGGGAGGACACCAGGACCAGCAGGCGGGCACCCACGCGGTAGTAGTGCTCGGCATCGGGTTCCGACGTCGCGAAGGCCAGCTGCCGCCCGCCGCCGTGGGCCGGCTTGTAGGAACGGTCGACGTCCAGGACGACACGGAGGCCGTCGCCGGTCCCCGCCCGCTCGACCCGCGCCACCCGGCCCTCGGCGATGGACGACGAACAGGCGACCATGCCCGGCGCGCTCAGACTCTCCCCGCCACCGGGGTCGACGTCCGGGTCGCCCTGCTCCGAAACGGCCAGGACGCCGGCCGCCAGGCCGCCGAGCACCAGTAACGCCGCCGCCGCGACCGGCAGCCGCCACCGCCGGCGCCCTGGCGACGCGCTCGTCGACCGGTTCCTTGCTTCGCCCCCCGGGATCCCCGTGTCCGGCAGGTCCTCCCCCCGCGCGAGGTTCGGTTCAGTGGCCCGCGTCTTCCGCCATGGCGCCATGGTGTCCCCTTCACTGTCCGTCGGATCGCTCCTGAGACGCGGGGACACCACGAAACGTTCGGTGCTTCCGGTCAGGTCTGCTTCACGGTGTGCCGCCCGGTTCTCCGGGCGGGCACGTGGTGTTCCGGGACTCGGGCAGGGCCTCGGTGATCCAGGCGCGGCCGGCGGCCACGCGGGTGTCGCCCACGGCCCACAGGCTCGCGGCCTTCTGCCCCCGGCCGACGCCGACGAGCACGTGCTGTCCCTTGTGCGGGGCCGGGTCGGCGCCGTCGTCGAGGAGGAAGGCGACCTCGGCCGGGCCCTTGGCCGGCTTGTACGAGCGGGTCACGGTCAGCACGATCCGGGTCCAGGGGGTCTGCGGCTGTGGGTCCACCGCGGCCACCGTGCCCTCGGCGACCAGCTGGTAGCAGGCGAGGGCCAGCGCCGGGTCGGAGGGCCGCCCGCCCTCGGCGGAGTACTCGGAGGAGGCGCCGGCGTCGCTCTTCGCATCGGCACTGCTCCCGCTCATCGCGTTGTCCCCTCCGGTGTGCGTCACGACCCAGCCGAGCCCGGCGGCCATGCCGAAGGCCGCGGCGCCGGCCAGCGTGCCGAGCGCGATGCGCAGCGCCCGGCGCGGACCGGACGGGCGGCCCGGACGCGGGGGGCGGGCCGGGCGTGCGGGGCCCGTGGGACGCGTGGCGCTCCTGGGGCGTTTCCCCGGCTGCGCACTCCGAGCCGACACGGCGGACCGAGCGGGCTCGGCCTCCTCGGGCGCCGGCTCCTCGCTCGGCTCTCCGCTCGGCTCGCCGCTCTGCTCCTCCCCGGTCAGCGCCTCCGCGAGCCAGGTCAGCTGTTCCTTCAGCACCGCCACGTCGGCCTCGGCGGACCGGTGCTCGGTCAGGAAGACGGCGTCCCGGCGGGCTTCCTCCGGCAGGGGTTCGCCCGTGATCGCGGCCATCAGCGCGTCCATGCCGGCGTACTCCCCTGCGCCTGCCGCGCCCTCGTGTTCGGCGGTCACGTCACACCACCTCGTCCTCGTGCAGCCGCTCGCGCAGCGCGCGGACCGCCGTGTGCAGCCTGCTCTTGACCGTGCCCTCGGGAACGCCCAGTTCCTCGGCGATCCCGCGCACCGGCAGGTCGGCGAAGAAGCGCAGGATCAGGACCTGACGCTGGGCGTCGGGCAGTTCGTCCAGGCCCCGGGCGACGGCGAGGGAGAGCAGGCTGGTCTCCTCGCCGGAGGGGTGCGCGGGTTCGCGCAGCGCGGCCAGCCGCTCCCCCAGCCGCTCCTGGCGCCGCTTGGCCCGGTGCCAGTCCATGGCCAGGTTGGAGGCGACCACCGCCGCCCACGCCGACACGTCCCGCGGCGCCTCGCGCCCGCTCGCGGCCCGTTCCAGCAGCCGCAGACGGACCTGCTGCACCCCGTCCGGCAGGTCCGCCTGCGGCACCCCGCCGAGCGCGAGCACCGCCCGCACCCGGCGTTCCTGGGCCGCGTCCAGTGGATCGTCGTCGATACGGCCCGTACGGTCTGTACGGGCTGCACCGGCGTGCGCCCCCTGGTCGCGGCGCGCCCCTCCGCGCAGCACAAGCCACCCCCTCACGCATGTGCCCCTACGACGCCGGAGGGGGCGGAAACGTTCGACCGGATCCGCCGGATCGGCAGAGGCGTACGTCACACCGCCGTGTGGCCGTGGGCCGGGCGGGCAGGGTCGGCACAGCACAGCTTCCGGCGCGGGGTCGCCGCCGAGGGAATATCTGCAGCTCAGCGGGGTGTACGACGGAGGTCCGGAACCGTCGGCCGGGTGATCGTGTCCCATTCCTCGGGCACGCCCCGCAAAGAATTGGACAGGTGGACCGGGGTCGGCCGCATGATGGAAATGCCCCGGTCATGCAGAGGCACGCAGCAAGAGACACGTAGAGGGAGTCGCCGTGAGGGTCGGAATCGTCGGAGCCACCGGTCAGGTCGGCACGGTCATGCGCAGGATCCTCGTGGAGCGGAACTTCCCGGCCACCGAGCTGCGCCTGTTCGCCTCGGCCCGCTCGGCCGGCACCGTGCTGGACGGCGTGACGGTGGAGGACGCGGCGACCGCCGACTACACCGGCCTCGACATCGTGCTCTTCTCCGCGGGCGGCGCGACCTCGAAGGCGCTGGCCGAGAAGGTCGCCTCCCAGGGCGCCGTGGTGATCGACAACTCCTCGGCCTGGCGGAAGGACCCCGAGGTCCCGCTGGTGGTCTCCGAGGTCAACCCGCACGCGATCGCCGACCGTCCCAAGGGCATCATCGCCAACCCGAACTGCACCACGATGGCCGCGATGCCGGTCCTGAAGCCGCTGCACGAGGAGGCGGGTCTCGAGGCGCTGGTGGTGGCGACCTACCAGGCCGTGTCCGGCTCCGGTGTCGCGGGCGTGGCCGAGCTGCACAACCAGGTGCAGAAGGTCGCCGCCGACGCGGACAGGCTGACCCACGACGGCGAGGCGGTCGACTTCCCCGAGCCGCAGGTCTACCAGCGCACCATCGCCTTCAACGTGGTCCCGCTGGCCGGCTCGATCGTCGACGACGGTCTGAACGAGACCGACGAGGAGCAGAAGCTGCGCAACGAGTCCCGCAAGATCCTGGAGATCCCGGGCCTGAAGGTCTCCGGCACCTGTGTGCGCGTCCCGGTCTTCTCCGGCCACTCCCTCCAGGTCAACGCCCGCTTCGCCCGCCCGATCTCCCCGGAGCGCGCCACCGAGCTGCTCGCGGGCGCCCCGGGTGTCGTCCTCTCCGACATCCCCACCCCGCTGCAGGCGGCCGGCAAGGACCCGTCGTACGTCGGCCGCATCCGCCGCGACGAGACGGCGGAGAACGGCCTCGCCCTGTTCATCTCCAACGACAACCTCCGCAAGGGCGCCGCGCTGAACGCGGTGCAGATCGCGGAGCTGGTGGCGGCGGAGCTCAACGGCTGACGGCTCGGCGCAGGACACGTCAGGGCGGGCGCCCACCGGGTGCCCGCCCTGCTTCGTGCGGCCCGCCCCGCGGCGCCGTGGGCGGCTGACCCACGGTTCAGGTAGAGGGCTTTCCCTACAGCCATGCCGCGGGGCCCCTGAACGTCGCCTCCCGTGCGGGTCCCGTGGAAGGATGACCGAACCCACACATAACGAGGAGATGACCGCGTGCCTGGCACAAACCTGACTCGCGAAGAGGCGCAGCAGCGGGCGAAGCTGCTCACCGTTGACTCGTACGAGATCGATCTCGACCTCTCCGGCGCGCAGGAGGGCGGCACCTACCGGTCCGTGACCACGGTGCGCTTCGACGTCGCCGAAAACGGTGCGACGTCCTTCATCGACCTGGTGGCGCCGGCCGTTCACGAGGTGACGCTCAACGGGGACGCGCTGGACCCCGCCGAGGTCTTCGAGGACTCGCGGATCGCGCTGCCCGGGCTGCTGGAGGGCCGCAACGTCCTCCGCGTGGTCGCCGACTGCGCGTACACCAATACCGGCGAGGGCCTGCACCGCTTCGTGGACCCGGTGGACGAGCAGGCGTACCTGTACACCCAGTTCGAGGTCCCGGACGCCCGCCGGGTCTTCGCCTCGTTCGAGCAGCCGGACCTGAAGGCGACCTTCCAGTTCACCGTGAAGGCCCCCGAGGGCTGGACGGTCATCTCCAACTCGCCGACGCCGGAGCCCAAGGACAATGTCTGGTCCTTCGAGCCGACGCCGCGTATCTCGTCGTACATCACCGCGCTGGTCGTCGGGCGCTACCACTCCGTGCACAGCGTGTACGAGAAGGACGGCCAGAGCGTGCCGCTCGGCATCTACTGCCGTCCCTCGCTCGCCGAGTTCCTGGACTCGGACGCGATCTTCGAGGTGACCCGGCAGGGCTTCGACTGGTTCCAGGAGAAGTTCGACTACGCGTACCCGTTCAAGAAGTACGACCAGCTCTTCGTGCCCGAGTTCAACGCGGGCGCGATGGAGAACGCGGGCGCGGTGACCATCCGCGACCAGTACGTCTTCCGGTCCAAGGTGACGGACGCGGCGTACGAGGGGCGTGCCGAGACGATCCTGCACGAGCTGGCCCACATGTGGTTCGGCGACCTGGTCACCATGAATTGGTGGAACGACCTGTGGCTGAACGAGTCGTTCGCCACCTACACCTCCATCGCCTGCCAGGCCTCCGCACCCGGCTCGAAGTGGCCGCAGTCGTGGACCACGTTCGCCAACTCGCTGAAGACCTGGGCGTACCGGCAGGACCAGCTGCCCTCCACGCACCCGATCATGGCGGACATCCGCGACCTGGACGACGTGCTCGTCAACTTCGACGGCATCACCTACGCCAAGGGCGCGAGCGTGCTGAAGCAGCTCGTCGCGTACGTCGGCGAGGACGAGTTCTTCAAGGGCGTACAGGCCTACTTCAAGCGGCACGCGTACGGCAACACGCGCCTGTCCGACCTGCTGGGCGCCCTGGAGGAGACCTCGGGGCGTGACCTGAAGACCTGGTCGAAGAAGTGGCTGGAGACGGCCGGCATCAACATCCTGCGGCCCGAGCTCGCCACCGACGCCGACGGGGTCGTCACCTCCTTCGCCATCCGCCAGGAGGCCCCGGCGCTGCCCGTCGGCGCCAAGGGCGAGCCGATCCTGCGCCCGCACCGGATCGCGATCGGCCTGTACGACCTCGACGAGCCGACCGGCAAGCTGGTGCGCTCCGACCGGATCGAGCTGGACGTCGACGGCGAACTGACCGCCGTACCGCAGCTGCACGGCCGGCCCCGCCCCGCGGTGATCCTGCTCAACGACGACGACCTGTCGTACGCGAAGGTCCGCCTGGACGAGGAGTCCCTGAAGGTCGTCACCGAGCACCTCGGCGACTTCGAGGCGTCCCTGCCGCGGGCCCTGTGCTGGGCGTCGGCCTGGGACATGACCCGCGACGGCGAGCTGGCCACCCGCGACTACCTGTCGCTGGTGCTGTCCGGCATCGGCAAGGAGTCCGACATCGGCGTGGTGCAGTCGCTGCAGCGCCAGGTGAAGCTCGCGATCGACCTGTACGCCGACCCGGCCACCCGTGAGGCCCTGCTGACCCGCTGGACCGACGCCACGCTGGCTCATCTGCGTGCCGCCGGGCCGGGCAGCGACCACCAGCTGGCCTGGGCCCGCGCCTTCGCGGCGACCGCCCGGACGCCGGAGCAGCTGGACCTCCTGGAGAGTCTGCTGGACGGCACCCACACGGTCGAGGGCCTGGTCGTCGACACGGAGCTGCGCTGGGCGTTCGTGCAGCGGCTCGCGGCGGTCGGCCGTTTCGACGAGGCGGAGATCGCCGCCGAGTACGAGCGGGACAGGACCGCCGCCGGTGAGCGCCACGCGGCCACCGCCCGGGCCGCCCGCCCGACCCCGGAGGCCAAGGCGGAGGCGTGGGCGTCGGTCATCGACTCCGACAAGCTGCCCAACGCCGTGCAGGAGGCCGTGATCGGCGGCTTCGTCCAGACCGACCAGCGGGAGCTGCTGGCGCCGTACGCGGACCGGTACTTCGAGGTCCTCAAGGACATCTGGGACTCCCGTTCGTACGAGATCGCCCAGCAGATCGCGATCGGCCTGTACCCGACGGTCCAGGTCTCCGAGGAGACCCTGACCCGGACGGACACCTGGCTGTCCGCGGCCGAGCCCAACGCGGCCCTGCGCCGGCTGGTCTCGGAGTCCCGCTCGGGCGTCGAGCGGGCGCTGCGGGCCCAGGCGGTGGACGCGGCGGCGGCCGAATAGTCGCTTCGTACGCGATAGTCCGCCGTACGCGGTAGCCCGTCGTACGCCGTTGAAAGGGCGCCCGGCATCGAGCCGGGCGCCCTTTCCCTGTGCTCAGCCGCACACCCTGCGGGCGATGTCCAGCATGGTCCGCACATGCAGCCCGGTCTGTGCGGACACCGGTATCCACCCCAGCTCGTACGTCTTGTCGAGTTCCCGGCACCACTCGCCCACCAGGTCCGCGAGGGCGCAGGCGGTCGCGGGGGCGGTGCGGGCCAGGGCCCGGCGCAGCATGGCCGCCGCGCGCAGCGGGAGGCGGCGGGCGGCGATGCCGAGGGTCGCGAAGTGGCCCCGGGAGCGGGCGCGCTCCCCGGTGGCCCAGCCGGCGGCGAGCGAGGGCGCCACGTCGAGCAGTTCCCGGGCGGCGGTGTACAGCGGCAGCAGATCCTCGTCGGGTACGGCGGCCCCCAGCAGCTCGGTGATCTCCCGGGTCCGGCTCAGGAGCAGCTCGCCCACCTGGGCGACCTCCCGCTCGGGGTCGGGCGCGGGCCGGGGGTCGCTCACCGCCGGGGCGGCCCAGGCGGGCGCCTCGACCAGGGCGGTGAGGGTGCCGTACCGCCGCGGATACAGCCAGGTGCTCCCGGCGACGAAGCCACTCGGATCGCGTTCGTCGCCGGTGGCGTCCACCGGCAGCCGCAGCACGCCGGGCGGGTCGGGGTGCCAGTCGGGACCGTCGCACGGCTGGTGGTCCAACGGGATGCGCAGGAGTCCGGCGGTCCCCCGGAAGGCGCGTGCGGCACCGACCACCCGCCGGGTCTGCATGGTGAAGGCGCCGCCGAACTCGATGCCGTGCAGCGTGAACTGCGCCACGGGCCGCAGGTCGTCGAGCAGCCGCACGAGCGCCGCCGACTCGGGCAGCGGCCGTCGTCCCGTGCCGGGGGCGGGCAGCGACTCGGGCTGGCAGGCGAACGCGGGCCGGTAGAAGTGCCGGTGGCACGCCTCCAGCGAGGGTGACGGCTCCTCGGGCTGCCAGCCGTGCGCGAGAGAAGCCCCGTCCGGGTCGAGACACAGCAGGAAGTGCCAGGTACAGCCGAGCGACTCAAGGCTCTCGGGTCTGCGCGCCAGGATCCTGGCGAGCCGGAGGGCGGAGGCCCCGCCCACCGGCTCGTTGGCGTGCGCACCGGCGACGGTGAGGATCTGCCGCTCACCGCGCCCGACGGACAGCAGCCACAGCGGCCGGCCGCCCCGGCTCTCACCGACGGTCCGCAGCCGCACCACCCCCGGCGTCGAGGCGACCAGCGCACGGGCGCGCCGCTCCAGTTCGTCGACGCGGGGATAGCCCATGTCAACTCCTCTTCTGTCCCTGGATGTTGAGCGTTCCCATGGGAGCGTCGGGAGTAGCCCCCGTCAAGAGCGACCCGCGATGTCAGGTCACCCCGGGAACATCCCGCCTGATGATCTCCTCGAAGGGTGTCCCGTACCGGTCGTTCCTGCCAGTGCCACGTCCGGATTCCGCCGGTCCCGGCCCCGGCCGCGCGCCACGCTGCTGTCATGACCAACTACCTGGTACGACCGCTGACACCCCCGGTTCTCAAGGAGTTGCGCACCCGCGACGACGCGGGCCGCCCCATGCTCCCGCTCACCGACGACGAGGGCGGAGCACCGCTGCGCTGCTGTCTGCGCGGCAGCGCACCCGGCGAGCGGATCGCCCTGGTCGCGTACGCACCCCTGCGCCGCTGGGCGGCCGAGACGGGAGCCGACCCGGGCGCCTACGACGAGCAGGGCCCCGTCTTCATCCACGCCGACGAGTGCACCGGCCCGGACGGCGACGCCGTGCCCTTCACCAACGCCCACCGCGCGGTCCGCCGCTACTCCGCCGCCGGCCACATCCTCGGCGGCCGCCTGGTCGAGGACCCGGCCGGTTTCGACTCGGCGTTCGCGGAGGCCTTCGCCGACCCCGAGGTGGCCCTCGTTCACGTGCGGGCGGTGGAGTACGGGTGCTTCCTTTACGAGGTACGGCGCCCGTAGGGCCATGGGGGGTCAGCCCGCCGGACCCTCCGCCGCGTCCCGCAGGGCCCGGAGCACCCGGTCCACGGCCGCTCCCGCCTCCGCCCCCTTCCGCGCCGCCGCCACCACATGCCGTACCGGCCGGTCCGCGCCCAGTTCGCGCATCACCACGCCCTCCCGGCGTGCCGCCGCCATCCGGGGCACCAGGGCGACGCCCATCCCGGCCTCCACCATGGCCAGGATCGCGGTCCAGCCGGAGGCCGAGTGCCCCTGGTGGGGGCTGAAGCCGGCGGCCTCGCAGGCGCGGCGGGTGATGTCCGACCAGGGGCCGCTGCCGCCGAAGATCCACGGCTCGGCGGCGAGGTCGGTGAGGGTGAGGCCGGGGGTGGTGGCTCGGGGGTGGTCCGGAGGCAGGGCCACGTCCAGCGGGTCGGACAGCAGGGGCAGGCGGGTGAAGCGGGGGTCGGCCGCGCTCGGGGCCTCGGCGGCGAGGGACAGGGCGAGGTCGACCTCCCCGGCGGCCAGCAGCTCGTAGGCCTCGGCGGCCTCCGCCTCGCGGACCCGTACGGTCACTCCCGGGTGCATCGCCCGCAGGGACCGTACGGCCGGTACGACGAGGGCGGGCACCGCCGTGGAGAAGGCGCCGACCCGCACCTCGCCGAGATCGCCCTGCGCGTACGCCGCCAACGCCGCGTCGGCGCGCTCCAGCTGCTCGAAGACGGGCTCGGTGTGCCGCAGCACCAGCCGGGCCGCGTCGGTGAGCCGGACCCGGCGCCCGTGTGCCTCCAGCAGGGGCACCCCCAGCTGGGCGGCCAGGTTGGTCAGCTGCTGGGACACCGCGGACGGGGTCATGTGCAGTGCCTCGGCGGTCGCGGTCACCGTGCCCCGCTCCCGCAGCGTCCGCAGGATCTGCAGCTTCCTCAGGTCCCACTCGGCCATGCGGGCACGGTACAGGCATCTCCCTCTGGTCCGTCCGCCGACCTGAACGAAACCACCCAGGCCGAGTTGAGTACCTGTGCTCAGGTCCGGGGCGTTGCCGCGCCGCGAGTATCGGTGCAGCGGCGCAGCCGAGAGCGCCGGCTCCATCCAGCTGAGACAGTTACGGAGAACCTCGCCATGTCCCGACGTATCGCCCTGTCCGTTGTCGCCGGTGCCGTCGTCCTCGCAGGCGCCGGAGCCTTCGCCCTCGCCTACGCCGGGGACCAGCCGCCCGCGCTGGCGCACAGCACCGCCCACTACACCGCCCCCGAGGGCGGCCGGGACGGCTCGTTCACCTTCACCACCGAGGTCAAGGCGTCCTCCGGCGTCAAGAACCTGAGGGTTCTGGCCTGGCCGGCGAACTCGTCCCTCGCCAAGAAGCCGCCGACCGCCAAGGACATGGCCGGGGCGGAGCGGGCCACCTGCAAGCCCGCCGGCAAGGACACCGTGCGCTGCGCCTACACGACCGGGGTGACCGGCACCGAGGCCGCGTCGTCGCCGCGCGGTCCCTGGCACGTCGCCGTCCTCGCCACCGCCACGGACGGCACCACCACCCTGGACACCAAGGCGGCGGGCTTCAACGTCGGCTGACATTTCGTCGGTGCCTCTCTTCCCCTATTCCCCCGTCTCCCCAGCGGTCGGGTTCACCGTGCTCCAGTCCTCCTTGCCGCGTCCCTCCGTCAGCGCGGTGGAGAAGAGGGAGAGGACGCCGTCGAGGAGCGGGTGTCGGTTCTGGCCCGCCTCGTCGGCCATGCGCGCCGCATACGTGAGGTCCTTGTGGGCCCATTCCGCGGAGAAGTTGATGGGGGCGGGCGGGGTGAGGTAGTTGTCCCAGGCCAGTTGGGTGACCACTCCGCCGGGACGGTCCAGGAGGGCCTCGCCGACCTGGTGCGGGTCGAGTCCGGCCGCCTGCGCCAGGCGCAGCGCTTCGCCGAATCCGGCCAGGTGGACGGCCTGAAGGGCGTTGAGGATCAGCTTGAAGCGAGTGCCCGAGCCGGCCGGGCCGAAGTGCCGGACATCGCGTGCGATCGCGGCGAAGACGGGCTGGAGGTCAGGCAGACCGGTCTCGTCGCCGCCCGCCAGCAGGACCAGGTTCCCGGTGCGGGCGCCCGCGGCTCCTCCGGTCAGCGGCATGTCGTAGAAACGGGCGTCCTGGTGTGCGCACAGTCCGGCCAGCTCCTCGACCCAGGCCACCGAGAGGGTGGCCGAGGCGATGAGTACGGCGTTCTCGCGGGCCCCGGCGAGGATGCCGTCCGGGCCCTGCCACACCGCCCGGGAAGAGGCGTCGTCGGCCGTCACCTCGAAGACGACGTCGGCGTGGGTGGCTGCGGCGGCGGGTGTGTCCGCCACCAGCGCGCCTGCGCCCGCGAGTTCGGCCGACCGCTGCGAGCTACGGTTCCAGACGGTCACCGTGTGCCCGTGCCTGAGCAGGTTCTCCGCCATGCCCTGGCCCATGATGCCCAGTCCCACTACGGCCACGTTCGCCATCTTCGGCTCCTTTCGATCTCTGTCCCCCAAGTCTGCGCGGACAGGCCGCGTCTCAGGGACACCCGCCCAAGAGGGGCCCTCACAGGGCCCTCACCCGAGCCGGGGCCCCTCGTCATACTCGTTGCGTGAACATCGACAGGACAGCGGGGCTGGGAGAGTTCCTGCGGACGCGGCGGGCCGGGGTCACGCCCGAGGACGCCGGGCTGCCCGCCACCACCGGCCGCCGCCGCACGGCGGGCCTGCGCCGGGAGGAGGTGGCGCTGCTCGCGGGAGTGAGCATCGAGTACTACCGGCGCCTTGAGCAGGGCAAGCAGCACCGGCCCGGCCCGGCCGTGCTGGAGGCGGTGGCCCGGGTGCTCCGGCTGGACGAGGACGAGCGCCGGCATCTGTTCGAACTGGCCCAGGCGCCGGATGCGCCGGCACCGGCCCGGGCGCCTTCCCGCGCCCTGCGCCCCGACGTGCTGCGCATGCTCGACATCGTCGACCCCTGCCCCGCGTACGTCCTCAGCCGTTCCAACGACCTGCTCGCCGCCAACCCGCGTGGCCTGCGCCTGCTCCCCGGCATCGAGGAGTGGCCCGAACAGCGCCGCAACACCGCCCGCTACACCTTCCTGCACCCGGCCGCGCGCCGCCTGTACGGCAACTGGGAGGAGGTCGCCGCGGCCACCGTCGCCCATCTGCGCGCCGCGGCCGGCCGCCGTCCGGACGCGACGGACGTCACCGGGATCGTGGGGGAACTCGTGGTGAAGAGCGAGGAGTTCGCGACGCTGTGGCAGCGGTACGAGGTGCGCAGCCGCACCAACGGCCGCAAGTGCTTCGCTCATCCGTCCACCGGCACCATGACGCTCACCTATGAGGCGTACGAGGTCGCCCGCACCGACGGGCACCGGCTGATCGTGTACCAGGCCGAGCCGGGCAGCCCCGACCACGACGCGATGGTGCTGCTCGGCATGGCGGACCCGGCCGTCACCGGCGGGATCCCGCGCCCAGCATGACCCCGCCGAGGATCAGCGCCATGCACAGGAGTTGGGGCCCGCCGACGGTCTCGCCGAGCAGCGCCCACGAGAGGGCGGCCACGCACAGCGGCTGGAGGTAGTAGACGATGCCCGCGCGGGCGGCGCCGATCAGGGCGATGGCCTTGCCCCAGGCGAAGAAGGCGACCGCGGAGGAGGCCACGCCGACGTACAGCAGGGGCAGGACCGTGCCGGGCGTCGGGGTGAAGCCGCCCTGGACGGCGAGGCTCGCCGCCTGCACGGGCAGCAGGAGGACCGTGCCGACGAGGAACGTGGTGAACAGGAAGGCGGTGCCGTCCACTTCGGCGGGGCGGTGGCGGAGCTGGGCGCTGTAGCCGGCGAAGCAGCAGGACGCGGCGACCATCCACAGGTCTCCGGCGCCGAAGCCGGCCCCGCCGCCCATGAGGAGCAGCACGCCCGTGCAGGCCGTGAGCAGTCCGGTGGTCCGCCGCGCTCCGAGCCGTACTCCGTCCAGCCGCTCGAACGCCGCCATCAGCACCGGTGAGGCAGCCATGATCATGCCCATGGTGGCGGCCGGGGTGGTCAGGCCCGCCTGGTTGACGAGGGTGTTGTAGACGGCGACGCCGAGGAGGGAGGCCAGGAGGACGTAGCGGAAGTGACGTCGGATCAGGGCCCGTTGCCGCCAGGCCCGGCGGGCGCCGAAGGGGGCGACGGCCGCCAGCGCGATCACCCAGCGCCAGAAGGCGTGCTGGATCGGCGGGACGCTGTCGTGCAGTGCGCGGGAGGTGACGAAGCTGCCGGACCAGACGACCGTGGCGAGGGCGGCCAGGGCGAGGCCGAGCAGCGGGGCGGCGGCCTTCCGGGGGCGGGCGGTGGAGGCGGTGGTGGGAGCGGTGGTCCGGTGCAGGACGGCTGCCACGAGGGTCCTTTCGCTGGGCGGTGGTGGGGTGTGCACCTACCGTCGCAGCACCGAACCTGTCAGGTCCATCGAATCTTTTCGAGCAGTCTTTTCAGCAGAACTGAACAATGAGCGCCTTCCGGCACGGCCTCCGGCACGGCTTCCGACACGGCCTCCGGTACGGCTTCCGGCACGGCCTCCGGTACCCACCTGCCCGGCCACCGTCGCCCCGAACGCCAGCGCCATGCCCGCCACCTGCACGGGAGTGAGCGCCTGCCCGAGCGCCGCCCAGCCGACCACGGCGGCGGTCAGCGGGGAGAGCGGGCCGAGGAAGCCGGCCCGGGTGGCGCCGAGCCGGCCGATACCGCGGAACCAGAGCCAGTACGAGACCGCCGTGTTCGCCAGCGCGAGGTAGAGGTAGCCGCCGGCCGCACGGCCGTCGAGCGCGGGCGGGGCGCCCTCGACCAGGAAGGCCACCGGCGCGATGAGCAGGCCGCCCGCGGTGAGCTGCCAGCCGGTGAGCGCCAGCGGTCCGACGCCGTCCGGACGGCCCCACTTCTTCGTCAGCACCGTCCCGGCGGCCATCGAGGCGGTGGAGGCGACGGCCGCGAGCACCCCGACCGTGTCGAGGGCGCCGGCCCCCTTGAGGACGACCAGACTCACGCCGAACGCGGCCACGAGCCCGGTGAGCAGCGTGCGCGCGGCCGGCCGCTGCCCGAGCAGCAGCGCCGAGAGGCCCACGACGAACAGCGGCCCGACCGAGCCGACGACGGCGGCCATGCCGCCCGGCAGCCGGTACGCCGACACGAACAGCAACGGGAAGAAGGCGCCGATGTTCAGCGCACCCAGCGCGAACGCCTTCGCCCACCAGACACCCCGCGGCAGCACCCGGGCCAGCGCCACCAGGACCAGCCCGGCGGGCAGGGCCCGCATCAGGCCGGTGAACAGGGGGCGGTCGGCCGGGAGGAACTCGGTGGTGACGGCGTAGGTCGTGCCCCAGGAGACGGGGGCGAGGGCGGTGAGCAGGACGGTCACAGAGCGCTTCACGGCCGGGTCCCTTCGGTTTCGGGAGAGGTTTCGGCAGAGATGGGGGTGCTCACGGCGTGCCGGGTGGGCGAGGGTGCGGCGGCGGCGCGGGTCACGGTCACCGGCAGGGGCCGTACCGCCTCCGCCGGCAGCCGGCGCTCCACCCGGATCAGCAGGGCGGCGGCCACCGCCGAGGTGAGGACGAGGACGGCCCACGGCGCCCGGCCGTCCAGCGCGAGCAGGGTCGTGAACAGGGACGGCGCCACCGCCTTCGCCAGCGACCAGGACATCTGGTAGGCCGCCAGGTACCGGCCGCGCACCGCCTCCGGCGCCGCCGACACGGCGAGCACCTCGGCCGCGGGGCTGTGGACCAGCTCGCCGAGGGTGTAGACGACGACCACGGCGACCAGGGCGACGCCCAGGACCGTGCCCGAGGCGGGGCGCAGGGTGCCGAGCACGATCTGTGCGGCGAACGCGGTCGCGAACAGGGCCCCGCCCAGCGCAGCCGCCCGGGTGCGCCGGGCGCCGGCCCGCCGGACCCGCGCGCCGACGAGGACGCCGGCCGCCGCGCACAGCACGGTGTTGACGGTGAACGCGGCACCCGTGAGCACCGCGGGCCCGTGCAGCCACTCCACGACGAACAGCGGGAAGAGGACCGAGAGGGCCGAATAGCTCAGCGCGTTCAGGAAGTTGGCGCCGGTGACGACCAGGAAGGGCCGGTCGGCGAGGACGATCCGGTAACCGGCGCCCGTGCGCCGCGGAACCCGGGCTCCGGCCGCCGCACGCACCGGCTTCAGCGGGCGCAGCAGCAGCGCGGCCAGCGCGAAGGAGAGGGCGTTGCCCCAGGCCGCGTACGTGTAACCGGCGCTGCCCGCGAGGGCGATGACCAGCGTGGCCAGCAGCGCGCCCGCGCCGTTGCCGGCGTTCTGCAGCGCACGCGTCGACGCCTGCAGCCGGTCCCGCCCGGACCCGCGCGCCACCTCACCGATCAGGGACTGCTGTGCGGCGGGGAAGGCGCGGTCGGCGGCCGCGGTGACCAGGGCCACGGCCGCGAAGGCGGCGAGGGACTCGGCGAAGGGGTAGAGGACGAAGCCGACGACCCGGACGCCGTACAGCGTGTACTGCACGCGCTTCGCGCCGTACCGGTCCACCGCCGCCCCGGCGAGCGGCAGCGCGGCGATGCCGACGAGTCCGGTGGCCGTGAGCACGGCGCCCACGACCGTGAAGGACAGCCCGGTGACGTAGTGGAAGAACACCAGCGTGAACGGGACGTACATGCCGGTGCCGACGCCGTTGACCGCGGCGGCCGCGGGCAGGGCCCACTCCCCCGGGACGCGCTCGCTCTGCCCGCTCCGCCTCTTCATCCTGCTGCCCCCTCCAAAATGACTTGATGGAAAGTAGCTTACCATCAAGCTACTTTCCGTCAAGCTACTTTCTTGCGGGTGACCGTCCGGAGGTTCATACTCGGCGCATGAGTGCAGGCCGGCAGCAGCATGGGGATCCCGTCGACGCGATCATCGAGCAGTGGGCGGCCGTACGGCCCGACCTCGACACGAAGGCGATGGAGGTCTTCGGGCGGATCTATCGCCTCTCCCGCGCCCTGGGCGACCGCACGGAGAAGGCGTACGAGCCCTACGGCATCTCGCGCGGCGAGTTCGACGTACTGGCCACCCTGCGCCGCGCCGGCGAGCCGTACACCCTCTCCCCGCGCCAGCTCTCGGCGACGCTGATGCTCACCACCGGCGGCATGACCGGCCGCCTCGACAAGCTGGAACGGGCCGGCCTGCTGCGCCGCTCCCCCGACCCCCACGACCGCCGCGGCCTCCAGGTGACGCTGACCGACAAGGGGTTGGACATCATCGACCAGGCGGTCGGCGCGGGCCTCGCCGTCCAGACGGAGGCCCTGTCGTCCCTCGACGACGAACAGGCCGGCCAACTGGCCGGCCTGCTGAGAGAGTTGCTCGCGGGAACCCGGAGGGCGGGGGACTAGGGCCTGCCCGCCAGGGACGTCTCGTCGCCGACGTACGCGGCCAGCGCCGCCTCGGTGCGGGCCGGGTCCGTGGAGTCCGCGGCCCAGGCCACATAGCCGTCGGGGCGCACCAGCACGGTCGTACGACGCCCGGTCGCCCACCCCGCGACGGTCAGCCGGCCGGCCCGCCCGCCCTCGTACGGCTCCGGGGTGATCAGGACGAACCGGCCGCCGCGCAGGGCCTCGTAGAGGCGGCCGCCGCCGGCCAGGGCGACGTCGGGGACGCGGGTGCCGGTGAGCCGGTGGGCGCCCCGGGGCGCGGGGTAGCGGTAGCCGATACCGGTGATCTGGCCCGCGACCTTGCGGCGGGCGGGGCCGACGGCGTCGAGGAACGCGGTGAGTGCGGCGCGGGCGGCCAGCGTCCAGGGGTGCTTGGCCATGGCGAGGCGCACGATGCCGCCGCTGCTCCTCAGCACCGCCTTGCCGACCGGGTGGCGCTCGGCCTGGTAGCTGTCGAGCAGCTCCGGGTCCGCGTGGCCGGCAACGACCGCGGCGAGCTTCCAGCTCAGGTTGGCCGCGTCCTGCAGCCCGGTGTTCATGCCCTGGCCGCCGGCCGGGGTGTGCACATGCGCGGCGTCCCCGGCGAGGAAGACGCGGCCGGCCCGGTAGGCGGGCGCCTGGCGCTCGTCGCTGTGGAAGCGGGACATCCAGCGGGCGTCGTGCATCCCGAAGTCCCGGCCGAGCGCGAGCCGGGTGATCTCCTTGACCTCGGCCAGGTCGAGGGGCTCACTGTCGGGGACGTTGCGGCCGCGGTGCCAGCCGATGACCCGGTGGTAGCCGTCACCGAAGGGCGCGAGGAAGGCGAAGGCGTCACCGACGGCGTTGACGGTGAGCAGGGCCGGAGGCTTCTCGGCGAGCCGGACGTCGGCGAGGACGACGGACCGGATCACCGACCTGCCCGGGAACGGCAGCCCGATCGCCTCCCGCACGGCGCTGCGCATGCCGTCGGCGCCGACGACGTACGCGGCCCGCAGGGTCTCCGTCCGGCCCTCGGGACCCCGGACCTCCACGGTCACGCCGTCCGCGTCCTGGGTGAGGCCGGTCAGCTCGGTCTCGTGACGGAAGTCGACGCCCGCCTCGACCGCCCGCCGCTCCAGCACCTTCTCCACCTCGTACTGCGGGAGGACGAGGAGGTGGTTGAAGCGGGAGGGGAGGGTGTCGAGGTCGATGGTGAGGCGGCCGAAGAGGCGGAGCCGGTCCAGGGGTTGACCGACGGCCTCCAGGTCGTCGGCGAGACCCCGGGCATCGAGCTGTTCGAGGGTGCGGGCGTGCAGGACGAAGGCGCGGGAGAGGTTGCTGGTCTTGTGCGGGCGCTTTTCGAGGACGGTGACCGGGACGCCGGCGGCGGCGAGATCGCCGGCGAGGAGGAGGCCGGTGGGGCCGGAGCCGACGACGAGGACGCGGGGCGTGGTGCCGTTCATGAGGGCCTCCTGGAAACCAACGCTTGTGGGCCAACATCTGTTGGTCAACGCTTGTTGGCAAGCGTAGGGCGGCACGGAGAGGAGTGTCAACGCTTGTTGGCCAACAGATGTTGGCCTACGGCGCACGGTGGCCTACGCTCGTTGGCATGACCGGCAGCCCCAGCAGAAGCACAGATTCCGCCACCGCCCCGGCGGCCCGTCGCTCCGACTCCACCCGAGCCGCGATCCTCGCCTCGGCCCGCGACCGCTTCGCCTCCGACGGCTACGAGCGGGCCACCATCCGCGCCATCGCCAAGGACGCGCGCATCGACCCGTCGATGGTGATGCGGTACTTCGGCAGCAAGGAGGGGCTCTTCGCCGCGGCCGTCGCACTCGACCTGCACCTGCCCGACCTGGGGCCGGTCCCGCGGGACGAGGTCGGCCGGGCGCTGGTGACCCACTTCCTCGGCGTATGGGAGGAGAACGAGGAGCTGACGGCCGTACTCCGGGTCGGTGCGACCAACCAGGCCGGGGCCGAGCGTATGCAGGGCATCTTCCGGGAGCAGTTGCTGCCGGTGGCCGCGCGGGTGTGCCCCGACCCCGAGCAGGTGCCCACGCGGGCCGCGCTCATCGCCACGCAGCTGCTCGGGCTGGCGCTCACGCGCTACGTACTGCGGCTGCCGCCGGCGGTGGCGCTGCGCCCCGAGGAGATCGTGGCGTGGCTCGCGCCCACCGTGCAGCGCTACCTGACGGCGCCCAGCCCCTGAGCCGCGCCGCCCGGGAACTCACCGAGGGCACCGGCCGGAGAAACACCGAGGGCGCCGTCCCCACCGCACATGTGCGGCAGAACGGCGCCCTCGGCAGAGATCAGGTGCGCGCTCAGGCCTTCGCCCTGGCCTTCGCGGCGCTGGGCTTGTGCACGCGGATCTTGGACTTGTCCAGGATCATCACCAGCCCCGCGATGACCACGAACAGCACCAGCGGAAGGACCACGTAGAGGCCCAGCGTCTGGATGACACTCAGACCCGGGCCGGGGTCGTCACCGTCGTCGCGGGCGACCGCGAGCGCGGGGGACGACATGAGCAGCATCATCAGCGTCGTACCGGCAGCCAGGGCGCCGGCGCGCAGGGCGTTCTTCTTGTCCACGCTCCCCAAGTTAGCGAACGGTCGGAAGGGGCGCGCGCCCGGGGTGCCGTACTCAGGCTCCGGGCGGGCCGAGGCGCTCCCGCAGGACGTCCAGCAGGTCCCTGAGCCGCGGTGCGGCCGTCAGTTCCTCCAGCGTCACCGGCCTGCCCCCCGCGTCCGCGATCGGCAGGCGCCAGTTCGGGTACTGGTCCCAGGTGCCCGGCAGGTTCTGCGGGCGGCGGTCGCCGACACCGTCCGGTAGCCAGACGCCGATCAGGTGGGCCGGGGTGCGCAGCAGGAAGCGGTACACGCCCTGGATCTCCGCCTCCTCGTCGGATCCCGGGGGCCCGGCCGCCGGGCGGTCGAGCAGGCCGAGGCTGCCCAGCAGGGCGAGCCACTCCGCCGTGTCCGCGGTCGCCTCCGCATGTTCCTCGGACGCCGGGCGGGCGAGCAGGCCGAGACGGTCGCGCAGGTCGACGTGTTCGCCGGTGAGGCGGGCCGCGGTGGGCGGCAGGTCGTGGGTGGTGGCGGTGGCCAGGCAGTCCGCACGCCAGCGCTCCGGCGGCAGCGGGCGGCCGTCGCCCTCCCAGTCCCGCTCGAACCAGAGCACGGAGGTGCCGAGCACCCCGTGCCGCTGCAGCGTCTCGCGCACCCCCGGCTCGACGGTGCCCAGGTCCTCGCCGATCACCACCGTCCCGGCCCGGGACGCCTCCAGGGCGAGCAGGGCGAGCATGGCGTCGGCGTCGTAGCGGACGTAGGTGCCCTCGGTGGGCGGGCTGCCGCGGGGCACCCACCACAGCCGGAACAGGCCCATCACGTGGTCGATGCGCAGGGCGCCGGCGTAGCGGAAGAGGGCGCGCAGGAGGTGGCGGTAGGGGGCGTGGCCGGAGGCGGCGAGGCGGTCGGGGCGCCAGGGCGGCAGCCCCCAGTCCTGGCCGCGGGCGTTGAAGGCGTCGGGCGGGGCGCCGACCGACATGCCGACGGCGAAGTGGTCCTGCTGGGCCCAGGCGTCCGCGCCCCCGGGATGCACGCCGACGGCGAGGTCGTGCACGATCCCGACCGGCATGCCGGCCTCCCGGGCGGTGCGCTGGACGGCGCGCAGCCGGCCGTCGGTGAGCCAGGCGAGGCGGGCGTGGAAGTCGACGCGGCCGGCCAGCTCGGCGCGGGCGCGGGCGGTCTCGGCGGAGCGCGGGTCGCGCAGTTCCTCGGGCCACAGCTGCCAGTCGGAGCCGTGCCTCTCGGCGAGGGCGCACCAGGTGGCGTGGTCCTCCAGGGCCTGCCCCTCCTCGGCGCGGAAGGCGTCGTACGCGGCCTGCCGGCCGGGCCCGAGCGGGACCCGGACGACCAGCTCCAGGGCCTCCCGCTTCAGCTCCCACACCGCGTCCCGGTCGATGTGGGCGCCCTTGTCGAGGACGTCGGTGCGCAGCCGCTCGGCGCGCTCGAGCAGGGCGCGGACCCGGGCGCGGTCTTCGGGGTGCTCGATGTGGGCGAACTCGGGGATCTCCTCGATCCGCAGGTGCACCGGGTCGGGGAAGCGGCGCGAGGACGGCCGGTACGGGGACGGGTCGGTCGGCGCCCCGGGTACGGCCGCGTGCAGCGGGTTGACCTGTACGAACCCGGCCCCGGCGGTGCGCCCGGCCCAGTCGGCCAGCTCGGCGAGGTCGCCGAGGTCGCCCATGCCCCAGGAGCGCCGGGAAAGCAGCGAGTACAGCTGGACGAGCAGGCCGTAGGAGCGGGTGGCGAGGGCGGGCAGCCGGTCCGGGGCGACGATGAGATGGGCGTGCCCGGTGCGGCCGTCGGGGGCGGTGGCGCTCACCCGGTGCACACCCGCGGGCAGACCCTCGGTCCCGTCCCGTTCCTCCCCCTCCTCGGTCTCGACGCGCAGACGGGTGCCGGGCGGCAGCGCGGCGACGGCGTCGGGCGGTCCGCCGGCGCCGGCCCAGCGGACGACTGTCGGCGGGAGCAGCCGTTCGCGCAGCTCGCGCTCCCGTGCGGCCAGTGCGGTGCGGACGGCGTCCGGGGTGCCCGCGTCGACGCCGAGGGCGGCCAGGGCGGCGACCACGGCGGAGGCGGAGACCGCGACCGTACGGTCCGGTGAGGGGCTGTAGGAGGTGGCGACACCGTGCAGCCCGGCGAGCCGGGACAGCTCCTCGTCCTCGAGCGCCGTGGTCATCTACAGTCCCGCGCCGAAGGAGTCCGGAACCGGGTCGGACTCGCTGGTCAGCGGGGCGGCGTCGGCGAGCGGCGGCTCGCTGGTCAGGGGCTCGGCGTCGGGCAGCGGCGGTTCGCTGGTCAGCGGGGCCTCGGCGCACGCGCTCTCCGCGCTGAAGACGCACGCCTGCGTCCCGGGGGTCTCGGCGGACGACTCCGCCGCGGGTTTCCACTGGGCCGGGATCGGGAGCTGAGCCGGTGCGGCCACGGGGGCCTCCTCGTCATGGGTCGAATGCTGCGGCTTGCGGTGGTAGAGGCAGGCCTACCCCGTGGAGGCGATCGCAGACGTGACGCGGGGGAACTGCGCCGGAGGACCGGCTGCCAGTTCTCTCCCGGTCCCTTCCCAGATCACTATTCACTCAGTACATGTAGTCAGTGCATAATGATCCGCATGAGCACCCGCCACATCCTCCTGGGACTGCTCGCGGCAGGGCCGAGCCACGGCTACGACCTCAAGCGACGTCACGACGCACGCTTCCCGCAGGCCCGCCCGCTGGCCTACGGGCAGGTCTACACCACCTTGCAGCGCCTGGTGCGCGACGGCCTCGCGGAGGTGGACGGCACCGACGCGGACGGCGGACCGGAGCGGACGCTGTACCGGACGACGGCCGCCGGCTCCGGCGAACTGGCGCAGTGGGCGGCGCAGATCGCCCCGCCCGCGCCCTTCGTGGCGAACGAGATCTTCGCGAAGGTCGTCGTGTCGCTCCTGTCCGGGGGCGATCCGGAGGCCTACCTCCGGGCCCAGCGCGCCGCACACATGAATCGGATGCGGGAACTCACGGCCGTGAAGACGGCCCCGGGCGCCGATCTGACGACTGTGCTCTCGGCGGACTACGCCCTCGACCATCTCGACGCCGACCTCCGCTGGATGAACACCACGGCGGCCCGGCTCACCACTCTGACCGCGGAGGTCGACACAGCATGAGCAACAGGGGGGACTCCTCGGTGCCGCTTCTGGAGGGCCGGGACCTCGTGAAGGCGCACGGCAGGACGGACGCGCTGCGCGGCGCCTGCGTCGAGCTGCGCGCGGGCGAGATCCTCGCCGTGACCGGAGCCAGCGGAAGCGGCAAGTCGACGCTGCTGCACTGCCTGGCGGGGATCGTACGACCGGACGAGGGCGCGGTGGTCTACGAGGGGCAGCGGCTCGACCAGCTGCCGGAGAAGCGGCTGAGCGAGTTGCGCCGTACCGACTTCGGGGTGATGTTCCAGTTCGGGCAGCTGATCCCCGAGCTGACGGCCGTGGACAACGTGGCGCTGCCGCTGATGCTGGCAGGAGCCGACCGCGCCGGGGCGCGGGGGCCGGCCTCCGAGTGGCTGGAGCGGTTCGGGGTGCGCGGACAGGAGGAGCTGCGGCCCGGCGAGATGAGCGGCGGCCAGGCCCAACGGGTCGCACTGGCCCGGGCGCTGGTGACAGGCCCGAAGGTGGTCTTCGCGGACGAGCCGACGGGGGCGCTGGACTCCCTGGCGACCGAGCAGGTGATGACGGCACTGGTGCACACGGCCCGCGAATCGGGCACGGCGGTGCTGCTGATCACGCACGACGCCCGGGTGGCGGCGTACGCGGACCGCGAGGTGCGGCTGGCCGACGGCACGGTGGCGCCGGCGGAGGTGGCGGCATGACGGCCCGTGCGAGCGGCGGTCTGACCGCCGATGTGCGGCTCGCCTGGCAGCTCACCCGCGGCTCCGACCGGCAGGAGTGGTGGCGGGTGGGACTGACCGCGGCCGGGGCGGCGGCGGCGACGGGGTTCGCCCTCACGGCCGTCGCGCTGGCGTCGGTCCGGGGGTATCACCGGGTGCCCCTCGGCAGCGGCCTGCTGGACAACCCCGGCGAGCGCTCGGGGGTGATCGTCAGCCTGCTGCTTCTCCTGGTGCCGGTGCTGGGCTTTCTCGGACAGTGCGCCCGGATCGGCGCCGTGCACCGCGACCGGCGGCTGGCCGGGCTGCGGCTGGCCGGCGCCGGCCCGGCCCAGGTGCGCCGGATCGCCGCGCTGGAGACGGGGCTGGCCTGTCTGCTGGGCTCGCTCCTCGCCACCGCCGTCGCGGTGCCGGTCCTGCTGGGGCTGTGGGACAGCCCGACAGCCGTGGCCTGGGCCGGCCTCGTGATGGTCGCCCTCGGGGTGCCGGTGCTGGGCGCGGCCGCCGGCGCGCTGGCGCTGCGCCGCGTCGTGGCCTCGCCGCTCGGGTGGGTGCGCCGGGTGCGGCCCGGCAGCGGGCGGGGACCGGGGCTGCTGTTCGTCGGCGGGGTGCTGGTCGTCCTGCTCCTGGCGCTCTGGGCTCTCACGAACACCTCCGGCACCGACCGCGGGCAGCTGCCGCTGACCGTGTTCGGACTGGTCGTCGCCGTCGGGTCGGGAACGGTGTGGCTGGCCGGGGGCACGGCCAAGCTGCTCGGGCGGGTGCTGGCGGGGCGCGCCCGGTCCGCGGCGACACTGATCGCGCTGGAACGGCTGCGTGACGACCCGTGGGCCGCGGCCCGCACGCACGCGGCCGTCCTGCTGGTCACGATCGTCGGTACGGGCTTCGTCGGCGTCCGCCAGGCGTTCCTCGCCGACCTGCACGGCATGAGCCGCGAGGACCACCTCGGCATGCCCCTGTCCTTCTACACCACCGGCGTCAACCTCACCGGCGCCGCGATCCTCGTCGCCTTGGTGATCACCCTCTCCGGCCTCGCGGTCGGCACCGCCGAGTCACTGGCGAACCGCCGCCGCGGACTGGCCGCACAAGTGGCTGCCGGAGTGCCGCGGGCGGTGCTCGGCCGGGCGCTGCTCCTGGAGACGGCACTGCCGCTGGCTCCCGCGGTCGTGCTGGCCGGCGCGGGCGGCATGGCGATCGGCATCTGGTACGCCTCGCTCGCCCAGGAGTACGTCACCCAGACCGTGCCGTACGCCGCGCTGCTGGTCCCGGTGGGGGTGTACGCGTGCTGCCTGCTGGCGGCGGCCACCTCGCTGCCCCTGCTGCGCCGCTCGGTGCACCCGGCGGAGCTGCGCTACGCGTGATCCCCGCAGGAGACGTCCGGCCCCGGGGCACGGGGGTCCCCGGGGCCGGACCGCACGCGTGCCCCGGTACGACCCCGGGCACACAAAGGCCCGGATCGTCAGGCGGAGATGCCGTCGATCCGGGCCATGGCGTCGTCCGCGCCGAACGGCTGCAAGTACGGCAGCCAGCGCGGGTCCCTATGGCCGGTCCCGATGATGCGCCAGGCCAGACCGGTGGGCGGGGCCGGTTTGTGGCGCAGCCGCCAGCCGATCTCGACGAGGTGTTTGTCGGCCTTCACGTGGTTGCAGCGGCGGCAGGAGGCCACCACGTTGTCCCAGGCGTGCTTGCCTCCGCGGCTGCGTGGGATCACGTGGTCGACGCTGGTTGCGACGCCACCGCAGTACATGCACCGGCCCCCGTCGCGGGCGAACAGCGCCCTGCGGGTCAGAGGAACGGGCCCCCGATAGGGAACCCGGACGAATCGCTTGAGCCGGACCACGCTGGGTGCGGGGACTGTGACGGTTGCGCTGTGCATATAGGCGCCGGATTCCTCCAGGGAGACTGCCTTGTTCTCCAGGACGAGGACGAGCGCGCGGCGAAGCGGTACGACGCCGAGCGGCTCGTACGACGCGTTGAGGACCAGGACATGCGGCACGGGGGCCTCCTTGGGCGTCGGCGGCGCGTGGCTCGCGCCGGGACGATCTGCAGTCAGTCTCCCCTCATGCCTGGTGGAAGCGCCACCATGTCCCGGTAACGGGCTGGGAGTGTTTTCGACCACACCCGATTCATCCCCCGGATCACGGCCTGTTCAAGCCCGGGTGATGCCGGTCTCTCCTGCACCTCTCCTTTGCGGATCGGCGCGGGGCACACACAATGCCCCGTTAGTGTGGTGGGTCAGTCCGTCCGGTGACCTTTTCGTGACCTTGACCGCCCACCGGAGCGGACCGCGCAGCACCATGGAGGTACCTGCCGTGTCCTTGCCCGTCGTCCTGTCGGCCGCCGGAGCGACGCCGTCCCCGTCCCCCTCGGGGTCGACGGCCCCGGTCGTGCCGAGCCTTCAGGATGCCCAGCAGAGCGCGACGAACGCGGCGAGCTGGGTGGAACAGAACTGGTCGACCTGGCTCGCGATGGGCCTGCAGATCCTGCTGATCCTGGTCGTGGCGTTCGTCCTCAGAGCGGCGGTGCGGCGGGCGATCACCAAGCTGATAGACCGGATGAACAGGACCGTGGAGTCGGTGGACGGCACCGCGCTGAGCGGACTGCTGATCAACGCCGAGCGGCGCAGGCAGCGTTCGCAGGCGATCGGCTCGGTACTGCGCTCGGTGGCGAGCTTCCTGATCCTCGGCACGGCCGCGCTGATGGTGCTGTCCACCTTCAAGATCAATCTGGCACCGCTGCTGGCTTCGGCCGGTGTGGCCGGTGTGGCGATCGGTTTCGGCGCCCGGAACCTGGTCACGGACTTCCTCTCCGGCGTGTTCATGATCCTGGAGGACCAGTACGGCGTCGGCGACACGATCGACGCGGGCGTGGCCTCCGGCGAGGTGATCGAGGTCGGGTTGCGCGTGACCAAGCTGCGCGGGGACAACGGCGAGATCTGGTACGTCCGCAACGGCGAGGTCAAGCGGATCGGCAACCTCTCCCAGGGCTGGGCGACCGCCGGGGTCGACGTGACCGTGCGGGCGAGCGAGGACCTGGACCGGGTCAAGGCCACGCTGGACGAGGTCGCCGATCAGATGAGCAAGGAAGAACCCTGGAACGAGCTGCTGTGGGGGCCGATCGAGGTGCTCGGCCTGGACAGCGTGCTGATCGACTCCATGGTGGTCCGCATCTCGGCCAGGACCATGCCCGGCAAGTCGGTGACCGTGGAACGCGAGCTGCGCTGGCGCGTCAAGCGGGCGTTCGACGCGGCGAACATCCGCATCGTGGGCGGGGAGACGGCCGCGGCGAGCCCGGAGGCAACCCCGGCCGCCGACCCGGCTGCTGCGGTGGCAGCACCCTCGGTGTACTCCAACGCGGACTCGCCGCAGTCGGCGGCGGCCTCGCCGATCACACCGCAGCAGCGGTCGGCGCCGAAGTAGGGCGCCCAGGAGCGGAACGGTTCAGCACGCTCGTTCGAGTGGGCAGGTGGGGCATCCGGCGCCGAGCGCGCGCCGGGTGCCCCATCGTTCTGCCGGGGCACCCGGCGCGGGCTCAGCCCGGCACCAGTGCGACAAGGAGGACGAGCGATGAGCGCCGAACCTCCCCACAGTGACGGCAGCGTCTCGGACGACTACCTGCACAGCGACAACGACGTGACCATGTGGGGCAACCTCACCTCGGTCATGATGCAGCGCGCGGCCAGGCTGACGGTCGACGCCACCCCGGAGCCGGCGGTCGCGGGCCGGACGCTCACCGTCAAGGGCAAGCTGACCCGGGCCGACCGGGAGAACCTCAGGTACTCCGGTTACCAGGGGCAGAAGGTCGTGCTCCAGTTCCGGGCGGACGGGGCCGGCGCGTACAAGGCCGTGAAGACGATCACCTCCGGCGCCGGGGGCGCACTGTCCACCACCACGAAGGCGACCAAGAGCGGCTCCTGCCGCTTCGTCTTCGCCGGTACGGCCACCACGGGCACCGCGCAGGCCGCCGCCGACCACGTCAAGGTCACCCGGCACTGACCGGTCGCACCACGCCGTCTCCCACGCCCCCGAGGTAACGACTCTGTTGCCTCGGGGGCGTTGTCTATTGACGCCCTCTTCGTCCTGGGCTTACGTTCCTCCCACCCAATAGGAAAGTTTCCTAACAGTGATCTCCACCGTCCAGTGATCAAGGCTGGACGTCCGGCCCGGGTCACTGGGAAGCTGGGCAGTTGGAAAGGCAGGTGTCGACCCCCATGGCAGGAACCGCCGGTACGCCGGGCACCCCGCGCGTCCTGCGCGCCATGAACGACCGCGCCGCCCTGGACCTCCTGCTGGAACACGGGCCGCTGTCCCGCACCCGCATCGGCAAGCTCACCGGCCTGTCCAAGCCGACCGCCTCCCAGCTGCTGGCCCGGCTGGAGGCGGCCGATCTGGTCCGGGTCACCGGCACCAGCGAGGGCCGGCCGGGCCCCAACGCCCAGCTGTACGCGGTCAACCCCACGGCCGCGTACGCCGCCGGGCTCGACGTCACCCCCCACCGCATCCGCGCCGCCGTCGCCGACATCACCGGCCGCACGGTCGGCGAGTACGAACTGCCCACCCCCGGCCGCCGTCCGGCCCACCCCGTCGTCCAGCAGGTCACCGACGCTCTCGACGGCGCCTTGAAGGCCGCCGGGCTGGCCCGTGACGACGTCCACCGGCTGGTCATCGGCACCCCCGGCGCCTTCGACCCGGGCACCGGCCGCCTGCGCTACGCCTCCCACCTGCCCGGCTGGCACTCCCCCGCGCTGCTCGACGACCTCGCGGCGGCGCTCCCGATGCCGGTCGAGTACGAGAACGACGTCAACCTCGTCGCCATCGCCGAACAGCGGCTCGGCGCGGCCCGCGGCCACGCGGACTTCGTGCTGCTGTGGAACCAGGAGGGCATGGGCGCCGCCCTGGTCCTCGGCGGCCGGCTGCACCGCGGCTGGACCGGCGGCGCCGGCGAGGTCGGCTTCCTGCCCGTGCCCGGCACCCCCCTCGTACGCCAGGTGACCAAGGCCAACAGCGGCGGCTACCAGGAACTGGCCGGCTCCCAGGCCGTACCGAAGCTGGCCCGCGAACTCGGTATCGAGGACGTGCCGTCGGGGCCGTACACCGAGGCCGCCGCCGACCTCCTGGCCCGCGCCGCCGACCACGCGGGCGGACCCCACCGGGAGCTGCTGGCGACCTACGCGACCCGGCTGGCCACCGGTCTCGCCTCGCTCGTCTCCGTCCTCGACCCCGAACTCGTCGTCCTCAGCGGCTCCGCCCTGACGGCCGGCGGCGAGGTGCTGCGCGCCCTCGTCCAGGCCGAACTGGAGGAGCTGGCGGCGGCCCGCCCCCGGCTCGTCGTCGGCGACGTCCGTGAACACCCCGTGCTGCGCGGCGCGTTGGAATCTGCGCTCGCGACCACCCGCGACGAGGTCTTCGACACCTCGCGCTGAGCCCCCCGCAGTCCCCCTTCCTCACCCACCTCGCCCCTGGGAGACCTCGCCATGCCCGAAGTCGTACCCTCAGCCATATCCTCAGTCGCCCGAAAGACGGCTTTTGCCCTGACCGTGTCGCTGGCCCTGCTCACCACCGCCTGTACCGGCCAGTCCAGCTCCGGCGCCACTGACGACGCCTCCAAGGACACGACGATCAACTTCTGGCACGCGTGGAGCGCGCCGAACGAGGTGAAGGCGGTCA
This sequence comes from Streptomyces sp. NPDC005728, assembly GCF_040630895.1. Lineage (NCBI taxonomy): Bacteria > Bacillati > Actinomycetota > Actinomycetes > Kitasatosporales > Streptomycetaceae > Streptomyces > Streptomyces sp. NPDC005728. The sequence goes on along the minus strand of NZ_JBEXYL010000038.1, from coordinate 41,989 downwards.
AGTCCCTGGTCGCCGGCTTCGAGAAGGCCCACCCCAACATCCACGTGAACATCGTCGGCAACATGACCGACGACAAGATGAACCAGGCGCTGCGCTCGGGCGGCGACAAGGCCCCGGACGTGATCTCCTCCTTCACCACCAACAACGTGGGCAAGTTCTGCTCCTCGGGCGCGCTGGTGGACCTGAACCCGTTCTTCAGGAAGGCGAAGATCGATCCGGAGACGACCTTCCCGAAGACGATGAACGAGTACACCCAGTTCGACGGCAACCGCTGCGCGGTGCCGCTGCTGGGCGACGCGTACGGCCTCTACTACAACAAGACGGCGTTCGAGAAGGCGGGCATCACCGCCCCGCCGAAGACCTGGTCCGCATTCGAGGCCGACGCCAAGAAGCTGACGATCCCGCAGGGCGACAGCTACAAGCAGCTGGGTTTCATGCCGGACTACCACGGCTGGGAGTCCACGACCGAGCACTACTTCGGGCAGTTCTCGCCGACGTACTTCGACAAGAACGGCAAGTCCGACGTCGCCGAGGACCCGGCGTTCGAAAAGGGCTTCACCCTCCAGAAGAAACTCGTCGACGAACTCGGCGGATTCCAGAAGCTGGAGAAGTTCCGGGCGACGCTGGGCGACGAGTGGGGCCGCAAGCACCCCTTCCACACCGGTCAGGTCGCCATGCAGCTGGACGGTGAGTGGCGCCTGGGCATGGCCGAGGAGACCAAGCCGGACTTCGAGATCGGCGTCGCCCCACTGCCCGTGCCGGACGACCAGGCCGACCAGTACGGCAAGGGCTACATCACCGGCACCATCGCAGGCATCGCCGCCACCAGCCACAAGCAGAACGCGGCCTGGGAACTGGTGAAGTACATGACGACGGACACGGACGCGGTGGTCGGCTTCGCCAACGACATCCACAACGTGCCCTCCACACTCGCCGCCCTGAAGTCCCCGAAGCTGAAGTACGACCCCCGGTTCAAGACCTTCCTGGACATCGCCGCGAACCCGGACTCCACCACGACTCCCGCCTCCATCAACGGCGGTGTGTACCTGGTGACGATCCAGCAGTTCGGCTACGACTACGAGAGCGGCAAGGTCACCGATCTGAGGGCCGGCCTGAAGAAGACGGCCGCGCAGATCGACACGGACATCGCGCAGGCGAAGTGACGATGAGCAGCATCACGCTGGCGTCGAAGCGCCGTCGCGCGGCGCTTCGTACGGCCGCCTTCATGTCGCCCTGGCTGATCGGCTTCGCGGTCTTCTTCGCGTACCCGCTGATCTCGACGGTCTACTTCTCGTTCATGCACTACGACGGCTTCAAGCCGCCGACGTGGAGCGGCACGAAGAACTGGACGTACGTCTTCGAGCACTACCCGCTCTTCTGGCCCGCCCTGCGCAACACCCTGTGGCTGGTGCTGGTCATGGTGACCCTCCGGGTCGTCTTCGGACTGGGTGTGGGCCTGCTCATCACCAAGATCAGGACGGGCGCGGGCGTCTTCCGCACCCTCTTCTACCTGCCCTACCTCGCCCCGCCGGTGGCGGCGACGATGGCCTTCGCCTTCCTCCTCAACCCCGGTACGGGCCCGGTCAACTCGATCCTGGAGAAGGTGGGCGTCCCGGCGCCGGGCTGGTTCAACGACCCCACGTGGTCCAAGCCCGCCCTGACCCTGCTGGCCCTGTGGGGCATCGGCGACCTGATGGTCATCTTCATGGCCGCGCTGCTCGACGTACCGACGGAGCAGTACGAGGCGGCCGAGCTGGACGGCGCGTCGGCGTGGCAGCGGTTCCGCTACGTCACCCTGCCCAACATCTCACCGATCGTGATGTTCGCCGTGGTCACCGGCGTGATCCAGACGATGCAGTACTACACGCAGCCGCTGATCGCGGGGAAGGTCGCCTCGGGCGTGATCCAGGGCGCGGGCACCCAGTTCGAGCCCGGCTACCCGGACAAGTCCACGCTCACCCTCCCGCAGCTCGTCTACAACCTCGGCTTCCAGCGCTTCGACTACGGATCCGCGTGCGTCGTCGCCCTCGTCCTCTTCGTCCTGTCGATGGCGTTCACCGCGTTCCTGATGCGGCGCCGGGGCGGTCTCATCCAGGCAGGTGACTGACCATGACCCACGTACTGGACCAGCCGGTGAAGCCGGCGCCGCCGCTGTCCGGGGCGGAGCGCACCGCCCGCCGCAGGGCACTGCTCGAATGGATCGCGATCCACTCCCTCGGGGTCGCCGCCGCGCTGTTCTTCACGCTGCCCTTCGTGTTCGTGTTCCTGACCTCGCTGATGAGCGACAGCCAGGCCCTGAGCCGGGACCTGATCCCGCACACCTGGGAGTGGGGCAACTACAAGAAGGTCTTCGACACCCCCGGCTTCCTGACCTGGTGGAAGAACACGCTGATCTACGCCGGCCTCGGCACCGTACTGACCGTGGTGTCGTCCATACCGGTGGCGTACGCGCTCGCGAAGTTCCGCTTCCGGGGCCGCAATCTGTCCCTCATGCTGGTGATCTCGATGATGATGCTGCCCCCGCAGGTGATCATCATCCCGATGTACCTGTTCTGGGCGAAGCAGCTGGACCTGTCGGGCACACTGTGGCCGCTGATCGTCCCGATGGCGTTCGGGGACGCGTTCTCGATCTTCCTGCTGCGCCAGTTCCTGATGACGATCCCGAACGAGTACGTCGACGCGGCGAAGGTGGACGGCTGCGGCGACCTGCGCACCCTGCTGCGGGTGGTCCTGCCGATGGCGAAGCCGGGCATCGCCGCCGTCGCCCTCTTCCAGTTCTTCTACGCCTGGAACGACTACTTCGGCCCCCAGATCTACGCCTCGGAGAACCCCGGCGCCTGGACCCTCTCCTACGGCCTGGAGTCCTTCAAGGGCGCGCACCACACCGACTGGAACCTGACCATGGCCGCGACCGTGCTGGTCATGGCCCCCGTGATCCTCGTGTTCTTCTTCGCCCAGAAGGCGTTCGTGGAAGGCGTCACGCTCACCGGAGTGAAGGGTTAATCCGTACATGAAACTCACCGTGGTCGGCGGAGGCTCGACCTACACCCCCGAACTCATCGACGGCTTCGCACGCCTCAGGGACACCCTGCCCATCGAGGAACTGGTACTCGTGGACCCGGCCGCCGAACGCCTGGAACTGGTGGGCGGTCTGGCCCGCCGGATCTTCGCCAAGCAGGCGCATCCCGGCCGGATCGTCACGACCTCCGACCTGGACGCGGGAGTCGACGGCGCCGACGCCGTACTGCTCCAGCTCCGTGTCGGCGGTCAGGCGGCCCGCGAGCAGGACGAGACCTGGCCGCTGGAGTGCGGCTGCATCGGCCAGGAGACGACCGGCGCGGGGGGCCTCGCCAAGGCACTGCGCACGGTCCCCGTCGTCCTCGACATCGCCGAGCGGGTCCGCCGGACGAACCCCCGCGCCTGGATCATCGACTTCACCAACCCGGTCGGCATCGTCACCCGCGCCCTGCTCCAGGCGGGCCACCGGGCGGTGGGCCTGTGCAACGTGGCGATCGGCCTCCAGCGCAAGTTCGCGGCGGTGCTGGGCACCGACCCGAAGGACGTCCACCTGGACCATGTGGGCCTGAACCACCTCACCTGGGAGACAGGGGTGCGCCTCGGCGGCCCCGAGGGTGCGAACGTCCTCCCCGAACTGCTGGCCGAACACGGCGACACCATCGCCGACGACCTGCGGCTGCCCCGCCCCCTCCTGGACCGCCTGGGCGTGGTCCCCTCCTACTACCTGCGCTACTACTACGCGCACGACGAGGTGGTACGGGAGCTGGGCACCAAACCCTCCCGGGCGGCGGAGGTCGCGGCCATGGAACGCGAGTTGCTGACGATGTACGGCGACCCGGCCCTGGACGAGAAGCCGGCGCTGCTGGCCAAGCGGGGTGGCGCCTTCTACTCGGAGGCGGCGGTGGACCTGGCGTCGGCGCTGCTGGGCGGCGCGGGCAGCCCGTACCAGGTGGTGAACACGCTCAACAAGGGCACGCTGCCGTTCCTCCCCGACGACGCGGTGATCGAGGTGCAGGCGGCGGTGGGACCGAGCGGAACTGCGCCGCTCCCGGTCCCGGACCTGGACCCGCTGTACGCGGGCCTGGTGGCCAACGTGACGACGTACGAGGACCTGGCCCTGGAGGCGGCGCTGCGCGGCGGCCGCGACCGCGTCTTCAGGGCGCTGCTGGCCCACCCCCTGATCGGCCAGTACGAGTACGCCGACACCCTCACCGACCGACTGATCGCGCACAACCGGGAGCACCTGGCGTGGGCCTGACCTCGACCGTCCTTGCCATCGACGCGGGCAACAGCAAGACCGACGTGGCCGTGGTCACCGCCGACGGGCAGGTGCTGGCCACGGCCCGCGGCGGCGGCTTCCGCCCGCCTGCCGTGGGCGTGGAGGCGGCGATGGACGCGCTGGCCGACCCGGTCGCCCGGGCACTCACGGACGCGGGCCTGCCCAACGCCTCGCACATCTCCGCCTGCCTGGCCAACGCCGATCTTCCGGTGGAGGAGGAGCAGTTGGCGACCGCGCTGCACGCGCGCGCGTGGGGCTCCTCGGTGGAGGTCCGCAACGACACCTTCGCGATCCTGCGGGCGGGCGTGGCCGAGCCCCGGGGCGTGGCCGTGGTGTGCGGCGCGGGCATCAACTGCGTCGGCATGCGCCCCGACGGCCGCACCGCCCGCTTCCCGGCGATCGGCCGCATCTCCGGTGACTGGGGCGGCGGCTGGGGCCTGGCCGAGGAGGCTCTCTGGTACGCCGCCCGCGCCGAGGACGGCCGCGGCGAGCCGACCGACCTGTCCCGCACGCTCCCCGCCCACTTCGGCCTCCCCACGATGTACGCGCTGATCGAGGCCCTGCATCTGGAGCACCTCGAACACGGCCGCCGGCACGAACTGACGCCGGTCCTCTTCGAGACGGCCGCGCAGGGCGACCCGGTCGCCCGCACGATCGTGCACCGCCTCGCGGAGGAGGTCGCGACGATGGCCACGGTCGCCCTCACCCGCCTCGACCTCCTCGGCGAACAGACTCCGGTCCTGCTGGGCGGCAGCGTCCTGACCGCGGGCCACGCCCAACTGGACGACGGGATCCGCGACCTGCTGTCCTCCCGGGCCCCCAAGGCCGATGTCCGGGTGGTGACGGCCGGCCCGGTCCTGGGCGCGGCCCTGCTGGGCCTGGACCGGCTGGGGGCGGGGAGGGAGGCGCAGGAGCGGGCCCGGGCCCACTGGGAGAGGGGAGATTGACCAGCCGGGTGCGTGTTCTCCCTGCTCAGCGGCGTCAGACCCGTACGGGCTTTTCGAGGAGCGTGAACGACTTGGGTGCGCCGCCCGGCTGCGGCTTGCCCGCCTTGTGGCCGACGGCCTGGTAGCCGGCGTTCAGGTAGTACGTGTTCAGGCGCGCATTGCCGGCCAGGCAGTCCAGGCGCACCAACGCCCGCCCCGCCGCGGCCACGCGGCGCTCCGCGGCCTGCAGAAGCAGTCGCCCCGTCCCGGGCGGGGCACTGCTGCGGTCCACCATCAGACGGTGGACGTAACCGGCCACCGGCGGCTGCGGCCCCCAGGCGTCCTCGTCCTCCCACCACAGCTCCCAGGCCCCGGCCAGGCGGCCGTCGACCTCGGCGAGCCAGACCTCGCCACTCGCCGTGACCCGACGGAAGTGGCTCTCGTCCAGTTCGCCGGGCTGCCATTGGCCGGTGATGCCCCGGGCGAGCATCCAGCGCGCGGCATCGTCACGCAGGCGAACGACAGAGGCGAGGTCGGCGTCGTCGGCGGCGAGGCGGAAGCGTATGTCGTTCATGTCGCGATCTTCGCAGGGATTCAACTGCCCTGGTCTTCAGGCTCGTCCCATGGTGCTGGCCGCTGGTGCTGGCCGCTGCTGCCGTCCACGTAGAGGCAGAAGGGGTGGCCGGCCGGGTCGAGCAGCACCCTGACGTTGTCCTGGGGCTGGTGGTCGGCCTCCCGGGCGCCGAGTTCCAGCGCGTGCGCCACCGCGGCCCGCAGGTCCTGCACTTCGAAGTCGAGGTGCATCGTGATCCGCCCGGCGCCCTCCCGGGCGGGCCAGACCGGGGGAACGTAGTCGGCCGCGCACTGGAAGGCGAGGTAGGCCACGCCCTCCGGCGGGCTGATGGCCGCCCCGTCGGCGTCCTCCTTGGCGATCTCCCAGCCCAGGAGTTCCGCGTAGAAGCGGGCGAGAGCGTGCGGATCGGGTGCTTCGAGCACCACGCCCCACCAGTCGTGGCGTGACATACGAGGAGTGCCGGGGCCGTGGCTGGGTCGTCCGTGCATGTCGGCGAAGGGTACAAGGGCCGGCGGAGGCCGCAAGGGAACCGATCCGATGCGCCCGGCGTGTTCATCGGCAGGGGGTGGTGCGGCCCGCCCCTCGCGCCGTCACACCGTGGGTTGCGCTGCGATCCGATCAAGATCGAGTGAAGGCTGGTGCGGATGTCGGTCCGGGCGGTGATACTTGGCGGCGAACGGATGACCATGGGGGAGGTCAAGTGACACACCCGCCGAAGAGCAGCACGGCGCCACCGACGGCGGGATCTGCCGTGCCCGGTGTCCCTGCCCAGCCCGGCCGGGCACCCGTCACCCCGGCCGTCTCCCCCGCCCCGCCCGCGCGCCGTACCGCCTTCGCCGAAGGGGTCGAGCGGGTGCGGGCCGCGGCGACCACCGAACCGGGGCGCCTGCGGATCATCGGGGCCGTCCTCGCGCTGCTCGTCGTCGCGTTCGGCGCGGTCACGGCCTGGCAGACGTCCGAGCGGGCGGCCGCCGCCGACGACGTGCTGCACCGCAGCCAGCCGCTCAGTTCCGGCGCCGCCGGCATCTACCGCTCGCTGGCCGACGCCAACACGGCCGCCTCCAGCGGGTTCCTGGCCGGCGGGCAGGAGACCGCGAACTCCCGCGACCGGTACGAGAAGGACATCAGTACCGCCGCCGCGGGGCTCGTCAGGGCCGCCGCCAACGCGGAGCCCGGCTCGCCCTCCGAGGCGACCATCACCAAGCTGAACCGGCTGCTGCCCGAGTACAAGGGCCTCATCGAGCGCGCCCGGACCTACAACCGGCAGGGATATCCGGTCGGCGGCGCCTATCTGCGCTACGCCAACGAGAAGATGCAGAAGGAGATGCTCCCGGCGGCGGAGGATCTCTACACGAAGGAGAACCAGCGCCTCGACGCCGACTACGGGGACGCGACGCCGTACCCGTGGGTCGCGATCGCGCTCGGCGTGCTCGCCCTGGCCGCGCTCGGCTGGGCCCAGCACCGCACCTACCGGCGCACCAACCGCGTCCTCAACCACGGCCTGGTCGCCGCCACCGCCGCCACCGCCGTGGTGCTGCTGTGGCTGGTCGTCGGGCACACCGTCGCCCGCTCGGGCCTCGACGGCTCGTACGACCACGGCATCCGCTCGCTGAACGTACTGCACGACGCACGGATCGCCTCCCTGAAGGCACGCGGCAACGAGAACCTCAGCCTGGTGGCGCGCGGCGCCGAGACCGTCACGGTCGACGGGCAGCAGCACGACGCGTACTACTACGACTTCGACAAGGACATGACCGTGCTCGGCAAGGGTCTCACCGAGGCCGACGGGCTGGCCGACGACCAGGCGGGCACCCGGCCGGTCCAGGCGGCCGAGGGCAACATGGCGGTGTGGAAGAAGCGTCACGCCTCCGCCCGTACCGAGGACGAGAACGGCAACTACCAGCAGGCGCTGGACATGGTGATCGGCGGCAAGGGCGCGACCGGTGAGTGCTTCGACAGCGTCGACAGCAATCTCGCCCGTGCCATCGACCACGAGCAGGCCGAGTTCCAGCAGGCCGCCGGTGACGGGCGGGACGCGATGACCGGACTGCCCGTCGGCGCCGCGGTCCTGGCGGTCCTCGGCGCCGTGGGCGCGGTCGCCGGCATCGGGCGCAGACTTTCGGAGTACCGGTGACAGGGGGCAGGACGATGTACGCAGCACGTGCACGGGCCTCCCTGCGGGGCTGGGGCGGAGTCGGCGCGATGGCGGTGCTGTGCGCCCTGGCGCTGGCGTTCGTCCTTCTGCTGCCACGGACCCAGGCGGCCCAGGAGGGCGCGGTCACGGCCGGCCCGGGGACGGCCAACGGCACTCAGGCGCGGGCCGGGGACTGCAAGGACTCGGAGGCGCAGAAGCAGACGCTGTCGCCGTCCGGCGCCGACGGGCCGACCATCGACGCCATCAAGTCGCGTGCGGGCGCCAAGCGCAAGCTGGTCGTCGGCGTCGACCAGAACAGCTACCACTGGGGCTACCGCAACCCGAACACCAAGGGCGCGGAGCTGGAGGGCTTCGACATCGATCTGGTGCACCGGATCGCCCAGGACATCCTCGGCGACCCGGCCGCGGTGCAGTTCAAGGCCATACCGACCAGCCAGCGCATTCCCGCCATCCAGGACGGCCGGGTGGACATGGTCGTGCGCACGATGACCATCACCTGCCAACGGCTCGACGAGGTCGCCTTCTCCGCCCCGTACTTCAAGACCGGGCAGCAGGTGCTGGCGCCCAAGTCCTCCTCCGTCACGGGCTACGACAAGACGCTCGCGCACAAGAGGATCTGCACGGCGTCCGGTTCCACCGCCTACAGCAAGCTGAAGGCGGACCGGGACGGGGGCACCCTGCCCGCCTCCACCGACATCTCCACCACCGTCCCCAACCAGCTCGACTGTCTGGTCCGGCTGCAACTCGGCGAGGTCGACGCGGTGGTCACCGACGGCGCGCTCGCCGCGAGCCAGGCCGCCCAGGACCCGACGGTCGAACTGAAGGGCGAGGCGTTCACCACCGAGTACTACGGCGTGGCAATGAAGAAGGACGCCACCGATCTGGTACGCCGGGTCAATCGGGTCCTGGTCGACTACCGCGCGAGCGGCTGGCAGGCGTCGTACGACAGATGGCTGTCGGCCACACTGGGCACGGACGCGGGACCGTCCAAGCCGCCCGCACCGCAGTACCTGCGCACCAGCTGACCACCGACCCCAGAACCCAGGCCAACCACACAGCAGCGAGAGGTGATCGATGGGCGTCACGGACCCCGCCGGGCCGGTGATGGACCGGGACGAGGTGGACCGTGCGCTGGCGCGGCTCGGCGCCGAGCACGAGGCGATCGAGACCTCGCTGCTCGCCCTCCAGGACCACGCGGGCCGCAGACTTCTCGAAGGCGCCGAACTGACCGGCGTCACCCGGGAACGCTGGGCGGCCGCGGAGGCGTCGATCACCCTGCTGTGGGCGTACTTCGACGCCTACACGGCCGCGCTGCGCTCCGCCCGGGAGATCCGCGCCCGGCGCCGCTGGTCCAGCCGCGAGGACCTGGCGGAGCTGACCGAGCTGCTGCGCGGCGCGGCCGTCACCGTGCCCGGCGGCGCCGGCACACCCGCCGTCACCGGCTCCGGCAAGCTCAGCGAGCAGTTCTCGCTCGGCACGCTGGTCGACCGGATGAACGAGCTGTACGCGTCCTCGCTCGACCTGGTCGTCACCGCCGACGCGGTCTGGTCGGCGCTGCCCGCCCGGATCGATTTACTCGCCGCGGAACTCCGGCGGACCCGCACGCTCGCGCACTCCGTCGGCGTACGCCCCGGAGAGCACCCGGCCGGCGACGACCTGGAACGCATCACGCGCACGCTGACCAAGCTGCGCGAGGACGTGGTCTCGGACCCGCTCGCCTTCTGGGTGCCGGCCGAGGGCAGTTCGGCGCCCGGCGGCGGCCGGCCGGACACCACGGTGTACGACCGCGAGGCGCGCGCCCTGGAGGACGTACGGCGGGAGATCGACGCCGTGCTGACGGTCCGCCAGGACGCCGAGGCGCGGCTGATCCGGCTGCGGGACGTGCTCTCCCGCGCGGACCGCACCCTGGCCGAGGCGCGCACCGCGCGCGGGGAGGTGCTGGCCAAGATCGCCGCGACCGAGGTGCCCGTCGTCAGCGGGCCGCCGACCGCGCTGCAGGAGCAGCTGGCGGCCGCGGCGGAGTACCGGCGGCACGCGCAGTGGCACCGGCTCTCGCCGCTCCTGGAGTCCCTGGAGCAGAAGGCCGAGGACGAACTGCTGCGTGCCCGCGAGTCGTTGACGGCGGTCACCGCGCCCCTGGCGGTCCGGGCCGAGCTGCGCGGCCGCCTCGACGCGTACAAGGCGAAGGTGGCCCGGCACGGCCTGGCCGAGGACCCGCTGCTGATCGAGCGGTACGACAGCGCCCGGCGCATGCTGTGGAGCGCCCCCTGCGACCTGCGGGTGGCCGAACAGGCGGTCCTGCGCTACCAGCAGGCGGCGGCCGAGCAGTTCGGCGCACCGAGGATTCCCCAGCAGGGCGGACCTCAGGACCGTAGGAGTGAGTCGTCATGAGTCAGGCTCAGCAGACGTGCCAGCGGCCGGGCTGCGAGGGGACGTACGAGGACGTCGGCGGCGGCGAGCTGTACTGCGACACCTGCGGCCTGGCCCCCGTCGTCTCCGGGAGCGGCATGGTCGGGTCGCCGCCCACCGGCATCACCGTCGGCGGCAGGGGCTCGGCGAGCAGCGGCAGTGCACGCAGCGCGCGTACGTCGTCCCAGCCGTCCCACTCGTCCAGGTCGCGGCGCTCGGTCTCCGGGCGGCTCTCGCGCTCCCTGTCGGGCAAGTCGACCGGCCGCTCGGTGTCGGTGCGCAGCTCCGGCTCCTCCTCCGGCACGTCCACGCGGGGGCGGCTGGGCGCCGGGCTGGTCTCGGTGCCGCAGGTGCCGCGGCCCGACCCGCGCGCGATGGTTCTGGAGAACGCGGAGGTGCCCGAGCGGAAGCGGTTCTGCTCGCGGTCCGACTGCGGGGCTCCCGTCGGCCGGGCCCGGGGCGAGCGGCCGGGGCGCACGGAGGGGTTCTGCACCAAGTGCGGACACCCGTACTCGTTCGTGCCCAAGCTGAAGGCCGGCGACGTCGTGCACGGGCAGTACGAGGTCGCGGGCTGCCTGGCGCACGGCGGCCTGGGCTGGATCTACCTCGCCGTGGACCGGGCCGTGTCCGACCGGTGGGTGGTGCTCAAGGGCCTGCTGGACACCGGCGACCAGGACGCGATGGCGGCGGCGATCTCCGAGCGGCGGTTCCTCGCGGAGATCGAGCACGCCAACATCGTGCGGATCTACAACTTCGTGGAGCACCTCGACCAGCGCACCGGCTCCCTCGACGGCTACATCGTCATGGAGTACGTCGGCGGCAAGTCGCTGAAGGAGATCGCCAACGCCCGCCGCACACCGGACGGCCGGCGTGACCCGCTGCCGGTGGAGCAGGCGTGCGCCTACGGCATCGAGGCTCTTGAGGCGCTCGGCCATCTGCACAGCCGCAACCTGCTGTACTGCGACTTCAAGGTCGACAACGCGATCCAGACCGAGGACCAGCTCAAGCTGATCGACATGGGCGCGGTGCGCCGCATGGACGACGACGAGTCGGCGATCTACGGCACGGTGGGCTACCAGGCGCCGGAGGTCGCCGAGGTCGGCCCGTCGGTGGCGAGCGACCTGTACACGGTGGGCCGCACCCTCGCGGTGCTCGCCTTCGACTTCCAGGGCTACACGAACGTCTTCGTGGACTCCCTGCCCGACCCGGACAACATCGAGGTCTTCCGCCGGTACGAGTCCTTCTACCGCCTGCTCGTCCGCGCCACCGACCCCGACCCGGCCCGCCGGTTCGCCTCCGCGCAGGAGATGTCGGAGCAGCTGACCGGGGTCCTGCGCGAGGTCGTCTCGCTGCAGACCGGGCAGGCCCGGCCCGCGCTGTCGACGCTGTTCGGGCCCGAAGTGAAGGTCACCGACACGGAGTTGGTCCCCAGGTCGGCCGGGGACGTGTCGCGGTTCGGGGCGCGGGCGGCGGCACCCGCCGAGTCCGCCCCCGCGCTGCCCCCGGCGGCCCTGGTCAAGCAGGTCGACACGCCCGCCGCCGCGCTCGCCCTGCCCGTCCCGCTGGTCGACCCCGGCGACCCCAACGCCGGTTTCCTGGCCGGCCTGATGGCGTCCGCGCCGGCCGAGCTGATCAGCGCGCTGGACGCGGCGCCCGTACGGACCGTCGAGACCCGGCTGCGGCAGATCCGCGCCCGGCTGGAGAGCGGCGACCACCAGGCGGCGCTGATGTCGCTGGACAAGCTGGACGAGGAACGGCCCGACGACTGGCGGGTGGTGTGGTATCGGGGCGTGGCCGCCCTGGTCACCGGCGACTTCGAGGGCGCGGCGCTCTCCTTCGACGCGATCTACGACGCCTTCCCCGGCGAGGCCGCGCCCAAGCTGGCGCTCGGCCTGTGCGCGGAGGTGCTCGGCCAACTGGACAACGCGGCCGAGTACTACCGCCTGGTGTGGGCGACCGACCCGAGCTTCGTCAGCACCGCCTTCGGGCTCGCCCGGGTGCGGCTCGCGGCCGGGGACCGGCACGGTGCCGTACGGACCCTGGAGTCGGTGCCGGAGTCCTCCATCCACTACACGGCCGCCCGGGTCGCCGCCGTCCGGGCCCGGCTCAGACAACGCACGGCGAGCGCGGGTGACGTACCGTTCCTTGACGACCTGACGGCCGCCGCCGGGCAGGTCGAGGCGCTGGATGCATACGGTCTGGATCCGGCCCGGCGTGAGCAGTTGTCGGCCGAAGTGCTCGGCAGCGCGCTGGACTGGATACTCTCCGAAGGCCAGGGCACCGACCGGCCCGCCGCCGGCGGACGGGTGCTGCTCGGCAGCGGTCTGGACGAGCGGGGCCTCCGCTTCGGCCTGGAGCGCGCCTACCGCACGCTGGCCCGGCTGGCGCCCGGCGGCGAGGAGAGGATCGAACTGGTGGAACGGGCCAACCGTTACCGCCCCCGGACGTGGGTGTAGTTGATGTCGCAGATGCCCCAGCAGGCCGCACGGTCGAAGTGCCCGAGCTGCGCGGAGCCGCTCGAGTCGGGTGACCTCTTCTGCGGCGCGTGCGGATACGACCTGTCCGTCGTGCCCGTCCCGCCGCAGGACCATCCGACGCTCACCATGACCGGCTCCCCCGTGCCCGGAGACGGCCTGGACTGGCCGGCCCCCGAGCCGGCCGGCTCCGGCAGCGCGCCGGCCGCGGCGCATCTGCCGTCCGATCTGCCCGGCACCGACTCGGGCGGCAAGCCTCTGCCCGCGCAGGAACCGGCCGCGCCCGGCGTCCGCTTCGACCGGCCCCCGGAGCCCGACGAGTACCCGCTGCAGGCACCGGACCCGCGCGCGGCCGCCGACGCCGCGCCGGCCGTGCCGACTGACCCCCAGCAGGTCTGTGTGGCCTGCCGGGCGGGCCGGGTGGACCACGACGGCTACTGCGAGAACTGCGGGCACGCCCAGCCCCGCGAACGCGACCACATGGAGCGGGAGTCCGGCCCGGTCGCCGCGGTCAGCGACCGCGGTCTGCGCCACCACCGCAACGAGGACGACTTCACCGTCGGCCGCACCGCGCTGCCCGACGGCACGTCGGCCGCCCTGGCGATCGTCTGCGACGGCGTGTCCTCGGCGACCCGCCCCGACGAGGCCTCGACGGCCGCCTCACAGGCGGCCGGCGACACCCTGCTGGCGGCCCTGCCGCGCGGCACCCACCCGCAGCAGGCGATGCACGAGGCGATCGTGGCCGCCGCACAGGCCGTCAACGCGCTCGCCGAGGAGCCCGCGACGGCCCGCGAGCACGCCCCGCACCAGAACGCCCCGGCCTGCACCATCGTGGGCGCGATCGTCACCTCCGGACTGCTGGTGGTCGGCTGGGTCGGCGACAGCCGCGCCTACTGGGTACCGGCGGACCGCGGCGCGCCCCCGGCCCGGCTGACCGAGGACGACTCGTGGGCCGCGCAGATGGTCGCGGCCGGCCTGATGAACGAGGCGGAGGCGTACGCCGACGAGCGCGCCCACGCGATCACCGGCTGGCTCGGCGCGGACGCCTACGAACTGGAGCCGCACACCGCCTCCTTCAAGCCGGACCGGCCCGGGGTCGTGGTGGTGTGCACCGACGGCCTGTGGAACTACGCGGAGACGGCCGAGGAGATGTCCGAGGTCATCCCGGCGGACGCGGCCGAGCGACCGCTGCACAGCGCCCGCGTGCTGGTCGGTCACGCCCTGGACGGCGGGGGCCACGACAACGTAACAGTGGCCGTCCTGCCGTTCCCGGCACCGCCCCAGGGGGCAGGATCGGCCTGAGGCCGCAACACCACGGGGAAGTCTCGGCGGACCGGAGGGGACCGGTCCGTCTACACGCATCGCCTCGTGTCAGCGGGGTGTCCGAGGGGGATTTGAACAAGTATGGCCAATTTCGCGAAGTCGAGCGTGCCCCAGTTCTCGGTGGACGTCTACCAGAACGAGTACCTGCCCGAGGGCGGCCGTGAGGTCAACGCCATCGTCACCGTGACCGCGACCGGCGGCGGCACGGTCGGGAACGCCGCCCTGGCCCCGCACCTGCACGCACCCGGCCAGGGCCCCGCCGCCGCGGTGGCGATCATGGTCGACTGCTCGGGCTCCATGGACTACCCGCCGACCAAGATGCGCAACGCCCGCGACGCCACGGCCGCCGCGATCGACACGCTGCGCGACGGCACGCGCTTCGCGGTGGTCGGCGGCACCCACGTCGCCAAGGAGGTCTACCCGGGCGGCGGACGGCTCGCGATCGCCGACGCCACCACGCGCGAGGAGGCCAAGTACGCGCTGCGCCGGCTCAGCGCGGGCGGCGGCACGGCCATCGGCACCTGGTTGCGGCTCGCCGACCGGCTGCTGTCCGTGGCGGACGTCACCATCCGCCACGGCATCCTGCTGACCGACGGCCGCAACGAGCACGAGTCGCCGGAGGACCTCCGGGCCGCCCTCGACGACTGCGCCGGGCGGTTCACGTGTGACGCGCGGGGCGTGGGCACCGACTGGGAAGTGAAAGAAGTCACAGGCATCGCCTCCGCGCTGCTCGGCACGGCCGACATCGTCGCCGACCCGGCGGGGCTGGCCGCCGACTTCACCCGGATGATGGAGACGGCGATGGGCAAGGAGGTCGCCGACGTCGCACTGCGGGTGTGGACGCCGGTCGGTACGACCATCAGATTCGTCAAGCAAGTGGCGCCCACGGTGGAGGAGTTGACCGGCCGGCGCACGGAGGCCGGACCGCGGGCCGGGGACTACCCGACGGGGTCCTGGGGGGACGAGTCCCGCGACTACCACCTGTGCGTCGAGGTCCCGGCGGCCGGTCTCGGCCGGGAGATGCTCGCCGCCCGGGTCTCGCTGGTCGTCCCGCAACCGGACGGAAGCGTGCAGAACCTCGGGGCGCAGGGGCTGGTACGGGCCGTGTGGACCGACGACATGACAGCCTCCACCTCGATCAACCCCCAAGTCGCCCACTACACCGGGCAGGCCGAACTGGCACAAGCCATCCAGCAAGGGCTCGATCTTCGCAAAGCGGGCGATTCCGATGGAGCAACGGCCAAACTGGGGCGCGCTGTTCAGCTCGCGAGCGCCTCGGGCAACGCTGATACTGCGAAACTGCTTGCGAAGGTGGTGGACGTGGTCGACGCCGCGACAGGTACTGTGCGACTGAAGGCGAAGGTCGCGGAGGCCGACGAGATGACTCTCGAGACACGGTCCACAAAGACTGTTCGTGTAAAGAAGTAGTGACCTGACAGTACTGAGTAGGACCCTGATGGAGAGGGGGAAGCGCCGACATGCCGACCTGCCCGAACGGACACCAGTCGGGTTCCGACGACTGGTGCGAGGTCTGCGGTCACCGCATGGCCGGTGCCGTACCTCCACCCCCGCCGCCCCCGCCCGGCAGCGGCTACGGATTCCCGCCCCCGCAGGGCACCCAGCCCGGCGGCCGCCCGCCCGTGTCCGGCGGGCCCGAGCCGGAGCTGTGCCCGCAGTGCCGTACGCCCCGCGAGGGCGGCGCGCCCTTCTGCGAGGAGTGCCGGTGGAACTTCCTGACCAACACCGCCACGTCCTACACCCCGGCCGCCCCGCGCCCGCCCCAGCCCCGCTTCCAGCCGCCGAGCGCGACGTACGGCAGCGGTGACTCGTACGAGTACCAGGGCTCGCGGCCCTCGCAGATGAACCGGCCCGCCGAGCCGATCCCGTCCTTCGGCAGCGAGCCGTCGGGCCCGACGCCGTTCGCCGGCGAACGCGGCCCGTCCGGCCCGCCGCCCACCGCAGGCGGTCCGGGTGGCTTCGGCGGCGAGCGTCCGCCCGGCCCTCCGTCGCCCTTCGGCAACGGCCCGGGGCAGGGGCCCGGCGGCCCCTCCGGCTTCGGCGGCGGCCAAGGCCAGGGACCTGGCGGTCCGGGTGGCCCCGGCGGTCCGTCCGGCTATGGCCCTGGCCAGGGTCCCGGCGGGCCCGGTGGTCCGTCCGGCCCGCCGCCCTTCGGCCGTGAGCCCTCCGGTCCCGGCGGCCCCGGTGCGCCCGGTCCCTCCGGCTTCGGTGGCACCCCCTCCCACCCGGCTCCGCCGCAGCCCGGCGGTCCCGGTGGCACGGCAGGCGGTGCGCCGCAGGCCTTCCAGCAGTCCGGCCCGCCCGCGCCGCCCGCGTTCCCGCGGGAGACCGGCCGGCCCCCGGCCGGCGGTCCGGCCTTCGGCGGCGGTGACGACGACTGGGTGATCTCCCCGCCGTCGTCCACCGGCCCTCCCGGAGGCCCCGGAGGTCCCGTCGGCGGCGGACAGGGCGGCGGCTACGGCTATCCGCACCCCGGCGCCACCCAGGCCCCGCCCGGACCCGGCTTCCCGCAGGCCCCACAGGGTCCGGTGACGTGGACGGCGACCATCGGCCCGGACCGCGCGTACTTCATGGCGATGATGCATCGCTCGGGCCCCGAGGCCGCGGGTCTGAACCTGCCCGCCTACTCGCCCGAGCAGCAGCGCACGCTCACCGGCAACCAGGTCACCATCGGGCGCCGCCGGCACTCCACCGGCGACACCCCCGACATCGACCTGTCGGTGCCGCCGGAGGACCCGGGCGTCTCGCACCAGCACGCCGTGCTGGTCCAGCAGCCGGACGGCAGTTGGGCGGTCGTCGACCAGAACTCGACGAACGGCACCACGGTGAACGGCTCGGACGAGCCGATCCAGCCGTTCGTGCCGGTGCCGCTGCTGGACGGCGACCGGGTGCACGTCGGCGCCTGGACGACGATCACGGTCCGCAGGGGCTGAGAGCAGCACGGAGGCCGGGACGACTAGCGGAGGGGCCAGGTGTACGGCCCCTCCGGGTCGTCCAGCCACGCCCACACGCGGTCGCCGTCGACCGTGACGCCGTACCGGTCGCGGTCCGGTCTGCCCTCGCGCTCCCACAGCGCGTAGGTCTCCTGCGGATCGAGGGCGCCCCGGGTCAGGTCGAGCAGGAAGCGGAACAGCTCGTCCGCGCGAGCCCGCTGCGGCAGCCCGTGCAGGGACACCACCTCGGGCTGGGCCCGGTCCGCGCCGCGCAGCGGCACGAAATAGGCGGCCGAGGACAGGAAACGGCCCTCGGCGTGCCCGGCGTCCTGGACGGTGAGGGCGAGCAGGCCCGTGGCCAGCGGCGCCAGGATGCGTGCGCCGGGGCTGCACTGGGCGAGCCAGGCGCGCGGGACCGTGGGCAGCCCACAGGTGGCGATGATCCGGTCGAAGGGGGCCCGTTCGGGCACCCCGCGGGCGCCGTCGCCGGTGACGACCACCGGGTGGTATCCGGCCGCGGCCAGGTGCTGCCGGGCCGACTCGGTGATCTCCGGCTCCAGGTCGACGGTGGTGACGAGATCGTCGTCGCCGAGCCGGTGGGCGAGCAGCGCCGCGTTGTAGCCGGTGCCGGCGCCCACTTCCAGGACCCGGTTGCCGTCCTCGACCCGCAGGGCGACCAGCATCCGTGCCATCAGCGAGGGCTGGCTGCTGGAGGTGAGCAGTTCACCGTCGCGCAGCCGGGTGGCCAGCGGAGTGTCGGCGTAGGCGCCGCTCGCCCAGCACTCCCGCTCCGCGGGGTCCGGGCTCTCGCCCCAGCGGCGCTCGTAGCCCTCCTGGACGCCGACGTAGTAGTACGGCACGAACAGGTGGCGGGGCACCTCCTCGAACGCCTCCCGCCACACCGGGTCCTCGTCCCAGACCCCCTCGGCGTCGATCTCCCGCACCAGCGCGGCCCGCGCCGCGGCGGCGAGAGCCTCGATCCCGCTGTCATAGGCGCCCATGTGTCCACAGTAGGGGCGGACCCGGTGCCCGTGGCGGCGGACCCGGTGCGGGCGGTCCTAAGCCTCGAGTCCTGGGTCACTCCGTCTGAGACCATGGACGGGTGAGAGAGATTCGGCGCGGCACGCTTCCGGAGCAGACCTTCTACGAGCAGGTCGGCGGGGAGGAGACCTTCCGTCGGCTCGTCCACCGTTTCTACGAGGGAGTCGCCGAGGACCCGATCCTGCGGCCGATGTACCCGGAGGAGGACCTGGGCCCGGCCGAGGAGCGGATGACCCTGTTCCTCATCCAGTACTGGGGCGGGCCCACCACGTACAGCGACAACCGCGGCCACCCCCGGCTGCGCATGCGGCACGCTCCGTTCACCGTGGACCGGGCCGCGCACGACGCCTGGCTGAGGCACATGCGGGTGGCCGTCGACGAGCTGGGGCTGTCCGAGGAGCACGAGCGGACGCTGTGGAACTACCTGACGTACGCGGCCCAGTCGATGGTGAACACTCCGGACTGACCGGCGCCCGGCCGGAGTTGGGGATTCCGGGCGCAAGGACCCGCTGAACGTCGGATTCCGGTCGTCCGACGCCGGAATCCGGTCACGATCCGGTATAGACCGGTCGACAACCGCTTACCCGCGGGCCGTCCCCTCTGCGAGCATCGCCGGAGATCTGGAACAGCTTCTGAACGTCCGGACGACACGGGGGTCGGGTGACGGGGTTCGTCGTCTCGCGCGCGCGGGCACACCGCCTTCTGCTCGGCTCCGCCCTGCTCACGGTGGTGCTGACGACCGCCGTGCTGGCGACGCTCACGGCGTACTCGGGTGCGATCGGGGACGCGGCCCTGCGCCGCGTGCTGAACGACCCGCGCAACGCGGCCGACACCTCGCTGGTCGTCAAGGCCGAGGTGCAGGCCGACCGGCGGGCCGCCGCCGACACCGCGGTACAGCAGGGCGCGCGCAGGACCTTCGACGGGCTGCCGGTGACCGTACGGACGCTGCGCCGCTCCGGCCCGTACGCACTGCCCCGCACGCTGCAACCGCCCGCCCGGCGCTCGGGCGACCCGGACCTGACCTACGTCGCGGCGCTGGACCGCACCCAGGTGCGGCCGACCGCCGGCCGGCTTCCGGGCCGGTCGGCCGGCGAGATCGAGGTGGCGCTCCCCCGGACGGCGGCCGGACCGCTCGGGCTGAAGCCCGGGGACCGCCTCACCCTGGCCGACCGGCTGGGCGGCCCGGCGGTCCGGGTGCGCATCAGCGGGCTGTACCGGCCCGCCTCCGCGAGCGCGCCCTACTGGCAGTTGGACGATCTGCTCGGGCGCGGGGTGAAGAAGTCCGGCTTCACGACGTACGGGCCGCTGCTCGCCGACCCCTCGGTCCTCACCGGCGGGCGGGTGAGCGCCGGGCCGACCGCCTGGCTGGCGTCGGCCGACTTCGGCTCGGTGACGACCGGGCGGATCGGGGCGCTGCGGAACGCGGCGCGGGCGGGGAGCGGGAAGCTGCGCGGCTCCGACGCCCTGAGCGGCGTGACCGCGTCGACGACCTCGCTGCCGGACGTCCTCGACCGGGCCGACCGCTCGCTGCTCGTCTCCCGCTCCACCCTGCTGATCGTCGCGCTCCAGCTGGTGCTGCTCGCCGGGTACGCGCTGCTGCTGGTGGCCCGGCTGCTCGCCACCGAACGGGCGGCCGAGACACGGCTGCTGCGGGCCCGCGGCGCCTCCCGCGCCCGGATCGCGGCCCTGGCCGCCGCCGAGGCCCTGCTGCTCGCCCTCCCGGCGGCCGTCTGTGCGCCCCTGCTCGCCGGACCGCTCACCACCCTGCTGACCGCCCACGGCCCGCTGCACCGCCTCGACCTGCGGCTGGACCTGCCGCCCGGCGGCAGCCCCGGCGTGTGGCTCGTGGCGGCGGGGGCGGCCCTGGGCTGCGCGCTGACGGTGACGCTGCCCGCGCTGACGGGGGCCGACGCGGAACAGTCCGGCCGGCGCGGCAGACGGGGCGCGGAGTCCGGCCGGACGCGTACCCGACCGCTCGTCTCCCGCTTCGGAAAAGGCCGTTCCGCGGGCCTGCCCGGCTCCCGGACCGCTCCGCGTGCGCGCCGCGACGGCGCCGGTCTGCTTCCCTCGCCCCTGCGCGCCGGTGCCGACCTCGGCCTGCTCGCCGTGGCCGCGGTGGCGTACTGGCAGTTGGGGCAGCAGGCCTCGGGCGGCGTGGCCGCCGACCGGTCGGGGGCGCTCGGGGTGGATCCGCTGCTGGTCGCCGCGCCCGCGCTGGCGCTGCTCGCCGGGACCGTGCTGACGCTGCGGCTGCTGCCGCCGGTGGCACGGCTCGCCGAGCGGTGGGCCGCGGCCGGGCGGGGGCTGCCGATGGCACTGGCCGGCTGGCAGTTCAGCCGCCGTACCGCACGCGCTGCCGGGCCGGTGCTACTGCTCGTGCTCGCCGTCGCGCTCGGCATGCTGGCCATCGGGCAGGCGTCCTCCTGGGACCGCTCGCAGGACGACCAGGCCGACTTCCGCGCCGGAGCGCCGGTACGGGTGCTGTCCGGGGGAGACGGCGCGCTCGGCCGCACCGACATGTACGCGGGGCTTCCGCACGTGCGCAGGGCCGTCCCCGCCGCACGCACCGAGGAGCCGCTGTCCGGCGACCGTACGGCGACCGTGCTGGCCGTGGACACCGCACACGCGACGGACACCGTGCTGATGCGCCCGGACCTGGCGGCCGTACCGGTCAAGCCGCTGCTGACCGCTCTGACGCCGAAGGACTCCCCGGCCGGGACACGGGTGCCGGCGCACGCCGCGCGACTGCGGCTGACGGCGAGTCTGCGCAGCTCCACCGGCTCCGGGACGACCGCCGACGTCACGGTGGGCCTCGAGGACCCGTACGGGGTGGCCTACCAGGTGCCGCTCGGGCAGCTGCCCGCCGACGGCCGCCCGCACACTCTCGACCTCCGCCTCACCTCCGCCCCGGTGGTCCTCACCGCATTCCGGCTGGACATGCAGCAGCCCACCGAGGGGGCCGAACAGCACCGCTTCACGGTCAGGGACCTGACCGCGGTCGGGACCGACGGGACCGAACATCCGCTCCCGCTGCCGGCTTCCTGGACCACGGCGGTGGAGACCGGCGGTGCCGCCGTCTCGAGCCCGGCCACCGACCCCACCCGGCCCCGGGTCGTCTCCACCCGGCCGCCGACCTTCTCCTACGGCACCGGATACCTGCCGGACTCCCGGACGCTCGCCACCGTCGCCGTCCAGTTCCGGGTGGCGCGACCCGCGCCGCCCGAGGTGACGGCCGTCGCGACCGACCGGTTCCTGGACTCGGCGGGCGCCCGCACCGGGCAGCGCGTGGACGTGACGATCGGCGACCAGAGCCTGCCGGTGCGGATCGTCCGGTCGGTGCGCGCGCTGCCCACGACGGGCGCCGCCGCGGCCGCCGGTGCCCGGGACGGCGGCGCCCTCCTGGTGGATCTGCGCGCCGCGAACCGGGCGCTGCAGGCGCGGTACGGAGAGAGCCTCACGCCCACCGAATGGTGGCTGAACACCGCGCCGGGCGACGCCGCCCGGGTCTCCGCCGCCGTCCGGGCGCTGCCGGACGTCGACCCGGACCAGGTGGTGGTCCGTGACGAGATCGCCGCCGAACTGCGCGACGACCCCTTCGGCGCCGGTCCCACGGCCGCGTTCGCCGCGGCGGCCGTGGTGGCGGCGGCCCTCGCCGCGGTCGGCTTCGCCGTCGGCACCGTCGGGTCGCTGCGGGCGCGGGAGGCGGACTTCGCGGTCCTGCGCGCCCTCGGCGCCCCGCGCCGCCGGCTGGCCCGGACGGTTGCCGCCGAACAGGCCGTCCTGGTGGTCCTGGCGCTGGCGGTGGGCGTCGCCCTCGGCACCGTACTGGCCCGGGGGGTGCTCCCGTTGATCGTGCTGACCGGTGAGGCCACCCGGCCCGTGCCGGAGCTGCTGGTCCGGCTCCCGATCGGACAGGTGGTGTCGCTGCTGGCGGCCACCGCCGCGGCTCCGCTCGTGATCTCGGCGGTGACGGCCGTGCGCCGGGCGGATCCGGCCCGGGCACTGCGCGAACAGAGGGGTGAGTGAGGTGAGTCCAGTGCCTGCCGCGGTCGCGCCCTGGGTGCGGACCCGGCTGCGGGCCGCGCCCGGTGCCGCCCTCGCGCTCGCGCTGCTGGTCGCGCTGACCGCCTGCCTGGCGGGCGCCTTCCCGCGCGCGGTCGACCGGTACGAGGACGCGGGCCTGGTGCACAGCATCCATCAGGCCCGCCCCGAGCGGACCACCGTGCGGGCGACCGCGCTGATGCCGCTGTACGACATGTCCGTCGAGGACCCGGACACCGTGCTCCGCCCCGACGTCCTGAGGCGGCAGTACGAGAAGCTGCTGACCTCGGTCGGCGACTCACTGTCCGTCGACCGGGCCCAGTCGGCGTACGGGGTCGCGACCGACACGCCCATAGGGGTGTTCGATCCGTGGATCCCACGGCCGAGTGGCCTTGCCGCCAAGGTCTCGCTCGTCACGCAGAGCGACCTGGCCGGGCACGCGAGCGTCCGTGCGGGCCGGCTGCCACGCACCTCGGGCCCGGTGGACGCGAGTTCGCCCGAGGTGGAGGCCGCCGTCACCGTCGCCACCGCCAAGAGCCTGCACATCAAGGTGGGTTCGGTCATCCACGTGCCGGGCTTCGCCCGCGGATCGCTCGCCGTCCGGATCACCGGCATCCTCGTCCCGCACGACCCGGCCGGTGCCTACTGGTCGACGGTTCCCCTGCTGCGCACGCCCGAGCTGGCCCGGCTGCCGGATCCGGGCCCGCCGCAGTACTACTGGCTCGCCGCGCTCCTGCTCCCCCAGGAGGCGGCTCCGGCCCTGACGGGCACCGGCGCGAACCCCTTCCGCTACTGGTACCTGGCTCCTCGCCTCGACGACCTGCGCGCCCACGACCTCGATCGCCTGAAGTCCGCGGTCGCCTCGCTGGAGTCCGGCCCCGGTCTGCAGCGCGCCCGCTCCCTCACCGGCCCGGAGCTGGACGTCGGCACCGGCCTGGACGACGCCCTCAACGCCTTCTCCCGGCTGCGCTCGGGCATCTCCCCGCTGGTCGCGGTGGCCGTCGCCGGTACCGCCACGGTCGCCGTCGTCGTGCTGCTCATGGCGGGCGGCCTGGCCGCCGACCGCCGGCGCACCGAACTCGCCCTGCTCCGTGCCCGGGGCGCCTCCCTGCCCGGCCTCACCGGCCGACTGCTGGCCGAGACCGCCGTGGTCGCCGTACCCGCGGGCGCGGCCGGCCTGGCAGCCGCGCTCCTCCTCTTCCCCGGCGCCCGCGCCCGCCACGCCGTAGCCGCCGCCCTCGCCGTCACCCTCACCGCCTGCGCCGCCCTCCCGCTGCGCGCCGCGCTCGCCCACCGCTCGGTACGGATGACGGCCCCGCGCGAGGACATGACGGCGCTACGGCCCTCCCGGCGCCGCACGGTCGCCGAGCTGACGCTGCTGGCCCTGGCGGCCGGAGCGGTGGCCACCCTGCGCCGAAGCGGCACCTCGGCCGGGCAACTGGTCTCCCTCGCCCCGGTACTGACCGGCATCATCGCGGCCCTGCTGCTGCTCCGCCTCTACCCCCTGCTGCTGCACCGTCTCGCCCGTCCGGCCGGGCGGCTGCGCGGGGCGGTCGGCCATCTGTCCCTGGCCCGCGCGGGACGCACACAGACCTCCGCGGTGCTGCCGCTGCTGGCCCTGCTGACCGCGCTGACCACGGCGGCCTTCGGCGGCTCGGTCCTGGCGGGCGTGGCCGAGGCCCGGGACCAGGCGGCTCTGCTCTCCGTCGGGGCCGACGCCCGCCTGGACGCGGCCGCCCCGCTCCCGACGGACCTGGCCGCTCGGGCACGCAAGCTGCCCGGGGTGCGGGGGGTGGCGGCCGTGAGCATCACGTACGAGGCGAAGCCGCTGGACGGGGAGAACACCGTACAGCTGGTGGGGGTGGACCCCGCCCCCTACGGGAAGTTGGCGTCCGCCACCGGCCTGGGAGCCTTCCCCGCCGACCGGTTGAAGGCCGCGGACACCCTCCCCGCCCTGGCCTCCCCCTCCATCGCCCGGGCCTACGGCACCCGACGCCCCTTCCTGGTACGGCTGGAGGACGGCAGCTCGGTCACCGTCCGGATCACCGCCGTCCGCGACCGCACTCCCGCCGTGCCCGGCGCCGACTTCCTGGTCGTCGACCGCGCCGGACTCCCCGCGGCGGCCGCCCACCCGACCACACTGCTGCTCACCGGCGCCCACCTGGACGCGGACGCGCTGCGCCGGGCGGCCCCCGCCTCGGCCTCGGTCCACGCACGGGCCGAGGAGCGGTCCCGGTACGCCGACTCGCCCCTGCAGACCGGCGCCGGGCACCTGTACACGGCGGCGGTGGCGGCGGGCGCCGGCTTCGCCGTCCTCGCCCTGCTCCTCGCCCTGCTGCAGGCGGCCCCGGAACGCGCCGCGCTCCTCGCCCGCCTGCGCACGATGGGCCTCACCCGCACCCAGGGCCGCCGCCTCCTCGTCCTGGAGTCCCTCCCCCAGGCCCTCCTCGCCGCGATCGGCGGCACCCTGACCGGCTGGGCCGCCATCCGCCTCCTGGCCCCCGGTATCGACCTCACCACGATCGCCCTGCCCTCCGCACCGGCCAGCACGGACGAGGCCGTACTCCACCCCGACCCCTGGTCCCTGACCGCACCGGCGATCACGGTCGTGGTGCTCGCGGTGGGGGTGGCGGCGGTGCAGGCGTGGTGGACGGGACGCCAGGGGTCGGTACGGGAACTGCGGGCGGGAGACGGCCGGTGAACGACCGCCCTGGATTCAGCGGCACCCCGCAAGCGCGGGCGAGCGACCCCACCCCCGGCCGGCAGCAGCACAGGGAACCCCTGCAGGAGACCCCATGACAAGCACCCCCAGCCTCACCGACCTGGCCGACCGCGTCACCGAGTCCCGCAACCGCCCCGCCTACGGCCACGACGCCCTCATCACCTGCGACCGCCTCGTCCGCATCTTCTCCGCGGACGGCGTGGAGGTCCAGGCCCTCCAGGGCCTGGACCTCCTCGTCCGCGGGGGCGAGCTGATGGCCCTGGTCGGCGCCTCGGGCAGCGGCAAGTCCACCCTCATGAACATCCTCGCCGGCCTCGACACCCCCACCGCCGGAGCCGCCCGCGTCGCCGACCGTGACCTGCTCACCATGACCGCGAAGGACCGCCTGGCCTACCGCCGCGAGGTCGTCGGCTTCGTCTGGCAGCAGACCTCCCGCAACCTGCTCCCGTACCTCACCGCCGCCCAGAACGTCGCCCTCCCCCTCCAGCTGTCCGGCACCCGCACACGCCGCCGCGACCGCACCGAACGCGTCCTGGAACTCCTGGAGTTGCTCCAGGTGGCCGACTGCCGCGACCGCCACCCGCACGAGATGTCCGGCGGCCAGCAGCAGCGCGTCGCGATCGCCGTGGCCCTCGCGAACGCCCCCGCGGTCCTCCTCGCCGACGAACCCACCGGCGAACTCGACTCCCAGACCGGCGCCCAGATCTTCGACGCGTTCCGCACGGCGAACGAGACCCTCGGCACCACCATCGTCATCGTCACCCACGACCAGGCGGTGGCCGGCGAGGTCCGCCGCACGGTGGCCATCCGCGACGGCCGCACCTCCACCGAGGTACTGCGCCGCAGCGAGGTCGACGCCACGACGGGCCACGAGACGGTGGTCGCCCGCGAGTACGCGATGCTCGACCGCGCGGGCCGCCTCCAGTTGCCCGCCGAGTACACCCGGGCCCTGAACATGCGCGACCGAGTGGCGCTGGAACTGGAACCGGA
This sequence comes from Streptomyces sp. NPDC005728, assembly GCF_040630895.1. Taxonomy (NCBI): domain Bacteria; kingdom Bacillati; phylum Actinomycetota; class Actinomycetes; order Kitasatosporales; family Streptomycetaceae; genus Streptomyces; species Streptomyces sp. NPDC005728. The sequence goes on along the minus strand of NZ_JBEXYL010000038.1, from coordinate 16,086 downwards.
CCACATCGGAGTGTGGCCGGACGACAGCGAAGAGAGGTAGGCGCCGGGCTCCGGGCCGAGGCCGGGTCAGCGCACGCTGACGCCGAGGGTGCCGATCCCGGCCCGCCGCACCGCGACGGATCCGTACGGCGTCCGCAGCCGGAGCCATGCCCCGGAGGAGAACAGCCCGGTGTCGGCCGCGCCGGTGCCCGGCCGCAGGAAGCCCAGGGACTGCGCCGCGTGCACGGCCCGCACCGGCAGCCGGGTCTCCCCTATGTCCCGGGACCAGATGTCCCGTCCGATCCGGTCCAGCTCGGCACGGGTACGCCGCTCCGGCGCCAGCTCCTCCGTACGGGACCGGAACTCGGCGACGGCCGCGGCGACCGTCGTACGCAGCGCTTCCGGCGCGGGCAGTCCCGGCTCGGGCTGCCAGCCGCCGCGCGGCGGCAGCACGCCGGCCCACGGCGGTCCGGTGACCGCGGCCGGCACGCCGGCCGTGGCCGCCCGCTCGTCCATGGACTCCAGGAGTTCACCGGCGGAGACGGTCACGTCCAGCGTGACGTCGAGCCCGTCCTCGTACGGCTTGGCCAGCCGCACCGCGCGGACCACCACCACCTCGAAGGACGGCGGCCGCCCGAACACGGCGAGCGCGGTCCCGGCCGCCTGCAGGCGCACCGCGGCTCCACGGTCGTAGTGGAGCAGCCGGGAGAGGAAGGCGGCGAGGTCGGCCGCCTCCGTCTCGTCGGCGAGGTGCAGCACCGTCATGCGGCGACGGCCTCCTCGTCGGCCGCGTCCATGTACTCCTCGAGGAACGCGCGCTCCTCGGCGGTGATCCGGCGCGGCCGCTCGGCCTCGAAGTCGAACGGTACGACCACCGTCGAGGCTCGCACGTAGACCAGGTCGTCGTCCTTCACCTCGTAGGTGATGGTGAAGGACGCGGCCCTGATCTCGGTGACCCACAGCTCGATGTCCACCGGGTGGTGCCGGTGCACGAGCTGCCGCTTGTAGTCGATCTCATGGCGCGCCACCACGGACCCCTGCTTGAACTCCTTCTCCGGGCGGAAAAGGAAGTTGATACGGGCTTCCTCCAGGTAGCGGATGAAGACCGCGTTGTTGACATGGCCGTACGCGTCCATGTCCGACCAGCGCAGCGGGCAGCGGTAGATGTGCCGCAAGATCGATCAGCCCCGGGTCAGCTTCTTGTAGGTGGCACGGTGCGGACGAGCGGCGTCCGCACCGAGACGCTCGATCTTGTTCTTCTCGTACGACTCGAAGTTGCCCTCGAACCAGAACCACCGCGACTCACCCTCGTAGGCGAGGATGTGCGTGGCGACCCGGTCGAGGAACCACCGGTCGTGGGAGACGACCACGGCCGCACCCGGGAACTCCAGCAGCGCGTTCTCGAGGGAGGACAGCGTCTCGACGTCGAGGTCGTTGGTCGGCTCGTCGAGGAGGAGCAGGTTGCCGCCCTGCTTGAGGGTGAGCGCGAGGTTGAGGCGGTTACGCTCACCGCCGGAGAGGACTCCGGCCGCCTTCTGCTGGTCGGGACCCTTGAAGCCGAAGGCGGAGACGTAAGCCCGCGAGGGCATCTCGACCTGGCCGACGTTGATGTAGTCGAGCTCGTCGGACACCACGGCCCACAGCGACTTCTTCGGGTCGATGTTCTCGCGGCTCTGGTCGACGTACGAGATCTTGACGGTCTCGCCGACCTTGATCGAGCCGGAGTCCGGGGTCTCCAGACCCTGGATCATCTTGAAGAGGGTCGTCTTGCCGGCACCGTTCGGGCCGATGACGCCGACGATGCCGTTGCGCGGCAGCGTGAACGACAGATCGTCGATGAGGACCTTGTCACCGAAGGCCTTGGAGAGGTTGTTGACCTCGACGACGATGGAGCCCAGGCGCGGGCCCGGCGGGATCTGGATCTCCTCGAAGTCCAGCTTCCGCATCTTGTCCGCCTCGGCGGCCATCTCCTCGTAGCGCGACAGACGCGCCTTGGACTTGGCCTGACGCCCCTTGGCGTTGGACCGCACCCACTCCAGCTCTTCCTTGAGCCGCTTGGCGCGCTTGGCGTCCTTCTGGCCCTCGACCTTGAGGCGGGAGGCCTTCTTGTCGAGGTACGTGGAGTAGTTGCCCTCGTAGGGGTGCGCGCGGCCGCGGTCGAGCTCGAGGATCCACTCGGCGACGTTGTCGAGGAAGTACCGGTCGTGGGTCACGGCGACGACGGTGCCGGGGTACTTCGCGAGGTGCTGCTCCAGCCACTGCACGGACTCGGCGTCCAGGTGGTTGGTGGGCTCGTCGAGGAGCAGCAGGTCGGGGGCTTCGAGGAGCAGCTTGCACAGCGCGACGCGGCGGCGCTCACCACCGGAGAGGTTGGTGACCGGCCAGTCGCCGGGCGGGCAGCCCAGGGCGTCCATCGCCTGCTCGAGCTGGGTGTCCAGGTCCCACGCGTTGGCGTGGTCCAGGTCCTCCTGGAGCTTGCCCATCTCGTCCATGAGCGCGTCCGAGTAGTCGGTCGCCATCAGCTCGGCGACCTCGTTGAAGCGGTGCAGCTTGCCCATGATCTCGGCGGCGCCGTCCTGGACGTTCTGCAGAACCGTCTTGGACTCGTCGAGCGGCGGCTCCTGGAGCAGCATCCCGACGCTGTAGCCGGGCGACAGGAACGCGTCACCGTTGGAGGGCTGCTCGAGGCCCGCCATGATCTTGAGAACGGTGGACTTACCGGCACCGTTAGGTCCGACCACACCGATCTTCGCGCCGGGCAGGAAGCTCAGCGTCACGTCGTCAAGGATGACCTTGTCGCCGTGCGCCTTGCGCGTCTTGCGCATGGTGTAGATGTACTCAGCCAAGAGAAACCGTCCGGCAGCTTGAAATCTGGCAGTGGGCAGATACACCCCATCTTGCCTGACTGCCAGCCTTGGGTGGTAACCCGTTCACACGGGGGGCTGTGACCTGGAGGTTCGCTGGTGGCAGGTATGGCCCGTCTGTCACTGTCAGTCGCCGTCGGGTGACCTCGGGCGGCATCGGACGGCTCAGCGGCGGCCCGGAAGCGACCCCCTGACAGGCGCCTACCCGCAGTAGGGGGCCGGCGGAGAACGTCGGCGACCGATCAGACTCCAGGGTGCTGGTACGGCTGCTGCGACTGCCCGTACACCTCACCGCCGGGAGCGCCTGCGGCTTGTGCCTGCAACCGCTCGGCCCACTCCTTGGTCACCTCCTGCTCCGCGCCACAGAACGTGCACTGCGTCGCATAGGTCGTCGAGAAGGGGAACAGCGGCACGAAGAACAGCGTGAACTTGATGACGCGCTTCCTGAGCGTGTGCGCGGCAGGGTTTCCGCAGTGACGGCACACCAGAGTGAGTATCGCGAGCTGGTACAGGTATCCCTTGGTGCCAAATATGATCATGAGTTCGGCCCTTCTGGGCTCAGCGCCTGCCGCCGGGCGGGAGACGCTGACCGAGTTCCTCTCTCACATTTTCCCAGGCGGCCCCCAGCGCCGCCCAGGAACCCGACTCGCACTGCGGACGAGCCCCTGACCTGGCGGTTCGCTGACCTGGGCTTTCTTGGGACGCTCGCCGAGACTTCCCGTTGTTCCCCGTCGACCGCTCCCGTCGGGCACGTCAGGGGCACAGGGTCACTCGTAGATGCGCGCCGCGCTCAGGGCCCGGGCGATGAACGTCCAGTCGCCTTTGGCGGGTAGCTCCTCGCCGCGGTTCGCGTACCACCCTGGGGCGTCGGACACCCAGGCTCCCAGAGCTTCCAGGAAGCCGTCCAGCGTCCGGTTCTCCCACTCCGCGCCGTTCTCCTCGAAGTCGATTCGAAGACGCCTCAGGAAAGCGCTCAGGGCTTCCCGGTCGGGAATGTGGTCATCGGACGTCACTGGACCGGCCATGCGTCGGCGTCTCCCCACTCGCTGAGCCTGAACTTCACTTGCCAGGGCCACGCGTATTCCGTCATGGGTCGATCCTGTCAGGCATCAACTCACAGCCTCTCGCCCTTCCCCCACCTCGACCCACCAACCACCCCCAGCCTCCGGCGCACGCCGTCCACGGCCCGGCACCCGCGGACTGTGCCCCCTCCGTCTCGGAGCCTGAGCGCCCCCGCCGGAGGCACCTGACGGCCGAGACCGCCGTCGACCTCGGTGAGCAGCTTGAGCATCTCGACGGGCTGCGCTGGTTCCCCCGTGGCTGCCATCGGTGCACCGCTGACCGTGCGCACCACGCCATGCTCGAACACTGCTCGTTCTGCCGGTTCTGCGCGGTCGCGGACAAAGCGGCGGACTGCATCCTCGGCCGCGGTCTGTACCGCCTCCAGATGGAGTGCCGCCGATGACTCCGAAGAGAACTGCTGCGCCCAGGGCGAGGGCGGCCGGCTACTGCGGCGAGTGGTGCCCCGGCCAGCGCGGGTTCTGTACCCGACAGCCTCACACAGACAAGCGCCACGTCGACCACCACAGGGGCAAGAAGTCCATCATCGCTGCGATCGCCAACTCCTCAGTGGTACAGAACGATGAGAGAGGTGAGCAGCAGCGTGGCTGAAGCTGTGATCCCCACGATCCGGTAGCGGCTCCACGCGGCGAGTGCGAGGACGCACGACCATGCTCCGCCGGCGATGGCGGCAGCCCACCAGCCTGCGGTCGTCTGGGCGGCCGCGAGAGGAAGAGGCGCCAGCAGGAACGTCGGCGGGATGATGGCGAGCCGTGGCCTGATGTCCAGTTGCTTGTAGACGACGATCAGGACGACCAGGGCGATCGTCATGACGAGGGGGACGGCCGTCAGGCCCCACCAGGTGAAGCAGAGACCGTCGGTCGTTTCGCATGTCTGATCGCTGTGATCCTTGACCCACGCGAGGTACTGCCCGGCGCCGGTGGCCAGAACCGCACCCGTGGCAGCAGCGCCAGACACGCGCGGTACAACCGGCCGCAGTCCTGTGCGGGAGGTGTTCATGCCTGCAGCCTTCCCTCATCGACGGCCAGGGGCCTGAGTACGGATACTCAGGCACTCGGATTCACCACCTGCAGTCGATGTCTGCCGATCCTCCGCGGATGACGGGATCTCCGCTCGTACCGCTGATCCGCAGAAGACCGCCATCCTGCCCCCCTGGTCCCGCAGGGCGCAGCAGGGGCGCTTGTGGGCCGGTTCCTGAAGCAGCTTGCCCCCCATACCTGAGGGCACATATGTTCCCCTCCGGCCTGTCCTTGAGGGCGGGTGCCATTCACCATCCCTGGGGGCGAAGTGCACTGGTACGTGGACGCGCTCAAGAAGTACGCCGTCTTCACCGGGCGCGCGCGCCGCACCGAGTACTGGACGTTCAGTCTGGTCAACCTGTTGATCGCACTCGCGCTGCTCGTCATCGATCGGCCCCTGGGATTCGATTACCCGCGCAGCCTGTTCGCGCTCGCCATCCTCCTGCCCTCCCTCGCAGTGAGTGTGCGGCGGCTGCACGACACAGGGCGCTCCGGGTGGTGGCTGCTCATCGGCCTGATCCCGGTCATCGGCCCCATCACGGTGCTGGTCTTCACCGCCATAGAGGGCGAGCCGGGCGACAACACGTACGGGGCGAGCCCCAAGTACGTCCCTGAACATCTCTGACCGCTCCGGCCTTCATGGCCGAGTCAAACCGGCGGAGCGCCTGCCGGTCAGTCGCCGGCGGGTGTCTCCTTGCGGCGCAGCACCACCAGGACCGCGCCGCCGATCACCACAAAGCCGATGGCCAACCCGGCGATCATCGGGGTGATCGCGGAGCCGCCCGTAGCGGCGAGGTCGGTGTCGGACGGGGTGGTGTAGCCGCCGATCGTGGCGGGGGTGGGCTCGCCGAGGGTCTGCGTGGACTTGGTGGTGAGCACGCCCTGGATCCTGCAGTCGAGAACGCCGGTGAAGCGCCGGCTGAAGCCGTTGGGACCGGTGATCGTGAAGTCGTACGGCTGGTCCTCCTGGAGCGGGACCGTCACCGTGCGGGACGCACCGACGGGGATGGTGTGCTCGGCTCTCATCAGCTCGAAGGAGAAGGGCTGGTCGCCCTTGTTGGCCACGGTGATGTCCACGCCGCCCTTGGCGCAGTTCTTCCGGGCCGACACCGCCGGTACGGCCCCCTCGGCCGCCCAGGTGGCGGCCGCGGCCGCGGAGACCGTGGACTCGCTGGAGCCGGCCAGGATCTGGGTCTGGCTGCGGCTCTCGGAGGCGAAGGCACGACCCACGGGCACGGTGGTCGACGCCTGCACGGTCAGCTCGGCCGACCCGTCCGTCGCGCCCTCGGGGACGTCGAAGAACAGTTGACTGCCGTCCTTCGCCGACGTGATCACCTTGCCGGTCCTGTCGATGATCCGCACCCCGCTGGTGGCCGCGTCGGCCGGCGGGCTCACCGTCACGCCGGCCGCGTTGGTGTGCACGGTCACCGGCCCGAGCAGATCACCGGGGCGGCCGGAGACCGCGGGCGGGTCCAGGGTCAGCGAGGCCTGCGGCTCGTCGACGCCGCGGGCGCTCTTCTCCAGGTAGTCGGCGAGCTCCTCCGCCTGCCGGTCGACGGCGTCGACCTTCGCGTCGTCCGAGTAGCGCCAGATGGCCACCTGCGTGCCGGCCGCCGCGTCCTGCTCGGTCAGGCCGCTCGCGCCCGCCCGCCGGGCGAGCGCGGCGAGGTCGTTGACCTGGGGGTAGGAGTTCTGCAGGATCCAGCGGATCCGGCCGGCGTCCTTGTTGGTGCCCAGCGAGGTGCCGCTCCAGGGGGTCTCCTGGTAGGGGGCGTCACGCTGGGTGGGGTTGTGGAGGTCGATGCAGTACGTCTGCAGGGTGCCGCCGCCGTCCACCGACATCTCGAACAGGCCCGCGGCCACCCGCTGGTCGCCGCCGTCCTCGTGGATCACGGCGTCGCCGTAGGTCTTCAGACCGTTGATCGTGGCCGTCGCGCCGCCCTGGGTCTGCGGTGTCCCGTCGGCCACGGCCGTACCGGCGCCGGACAGCACACCCGCCGCCACCAGACCGGACACCATCGTGACGGCACCGAGGCGGGCCGCTGTGACGGACCGAGGAAGCCCAGAGAACGCAGCAAGCACAGAATTCCCCTTCGAGCAGGACCCGTTGGACGTGGGGGACGGTCCCACCAGCAGAATCGGCAGCCCCAAGGGGCACGCCCGGCATCCTATGGATCACGCGGACCTCGCCGACCGGTCAGATCGTCCGACAGCCGATCCGATCCGTAATCGTTATCGCCCGGACAGGACACGGGCTGTGCTTGTCGACAAATCCACCGATTCGGCGGGGACTTCGGAACGCGTTCGTCGACAGGGCACAGCTCGGCCAGGGCGCCGGCCGAGCCGTTGCGGTCGGTGGAGCCGGAGCAGCCGATGGAGCCGGTGGGGCTTCCGGATCGACTTACGTCACGTCACCGCCGCCGGTTCCGGGCGCTGTTGGGCCGGCTCGCCGTCCGGCACCTCGGTGGGCGGCGTCTCCCAGTTCGGCTCCGGGCGTGTCACCGCCGGCGCCTCCGGCTTGGCCGCGCGGCGGAAGAGCGCGGTGCCCCGCGTCAGGTCGTGGCCGATGACCACCGCGTCGATGTCGGCCGACGCCCAGCCCGGCTGTCCCTCGCGCTGCTCCGCGCGCACCTTCAGCCGGCCCTGGACGACGACCGGTTGCCCCACCTCCACCGACGCCGCCACGTTGACGGCGAGCTGGCGGTTGGCCCACACCGTGAAGAAGTTGGTGTGCCCGTCCGTCCAGACGCTCTTCTCCCGGTCCCAGTAGCGCGAGGTCACCGCCAGCCGGAACCGGGCCGACGGGCCCGCCGCCATCTCCCGGTACACCGGCGGCGTCGCCACGTTGCCCAACACGCACACCATGGTCTCGTTCATCGCGAACCCCTCCCTCACCCCGGCCCCTCGGCCGGGCGGACACGCGTACGGGCCCCTCCCGTACGGCTGCGGCTGCCGTGCCGGCGCACACGATCCGCGTACGCCGTCGCACGCCACGCCGATCGCCGACGCCGCCCGCCCTCGCTCCCCGCTCTCGTCGGACGTGCGGCGCGATCGCCGTGGCATCAGACTGCCTCCGCCGGGCCGGGCCCGCTGAGCGCTGTGGACGGCCTCTCACCTGTGGAAATCCCCGTCACCCGAACGAGTGCCCCACCCGCCCGCGGTCCGCTCATCCACCCCCAGCGCGGGCTTCACCCACTCCCCAGCGGGCTCCACCGACCCCGTCGACGTCACCCCGCGGTCGGCGGCAACCGCACCACGCCCGGCCTCACCCCACCCCCGCCCCCTTCCGAGCCACCCGCCCGTACTGCTCCCGCACCTCCTGGTAACGCAGCAGCTCAGCCGCCACCGGATCGAGTACCCGGCCCCGGCCGCAGCTCGCGGCCGCCTCCCGCAGCCGGCGTTCCGCGTCCTGGCCGTAGCGCCGTGCCGGCCCCCGGGCCCCCATCCGGCAGCCCCACTCCACGAGCGGTCCGCCGACGATCCCGCACACCATCAGCAGCACCGGCACTCCCAGGTTGGGAGCCATGACGCCGGCGATCTGGGCCGCCAGCCACAGGCCGCCCACGATCTGCAGCAGGGTCATGGCCGCCTGGACCAGTACGGCCACCGGCCACCACCCCGGCCGGGGCGGTCGTCCCGGCGGCAGTCCGGCCCGCGCCGCCAGGTCGTCCAGCGCCTCGGACAGCCCCTGGGAGCCGCGTACGGTCGCCTCGCGCACCGCCTGCGCCCACGGCGCCGGCAGCCCCGCCGAAGCCCGGTCGGACACCGTACGCACCGCCTGTTCGACCCGCTGGCGTGCCGTGGCCTGCTCGTCCGCCTGGGTACGCACCGGCATCCGGCCCGTCGTGTGCTCGCCCCGGCTCTGGTACCAGCGCCACAGCCGCAGCCAGGGGGTGCCGCAGGCGCGGTTGGCGTTGCGCAGCCAGGCGCGTTCGGCAGCCTCGCCGGCCGCGGTGGCGCCGACCGCGTCCGCGAGCCGGGCGGCGAAGTCCTCCCGTGCCTCCTCGCTGAGGCCGACGCGCCGGCCGGTGGCGTAGAGGGGCCGCAGATCGGCCGCCGCGGAGTCCAGGTCGGCCGCGACCCGGCGGGCCGCCGCGCCGCGCTCCGCCACGAACTCGCCGAGCGACTCGCGCAGATCGCCGACGCCGTCACCCGTGAGCGCGGACAGCGCGAGCACGGTGGCGCCCGGTTCGCCGTACTCGCCGAGCGCGACACCGTCCTCGTCGAGCAGCCGGCGCAGATCGTCCAGGACCTGGTCGGCGGCCTCTCCGGGCAGCCGGTCGACCTGGTTGAGCACGATGAACATGACCTCGGCGTGGCCGGCCATGGGCCGCAGATAACGCTCGTGGAGCACGGCGTCGGCGTACTTCTCGGGGTCGACCACCCAGATGACGGCGTCGACCAGTTTCAGGATCCGGTCGACCTGTGTGCGGTGTTCCACGGCCGCGGAGTCGTGGTCGGGCAGGTCGATCAGGACCAGTCCGCGCAGTTGCCCCTCGCCCTCCGCACTCTGCACGGGGCGCCGGCGCAGCCGGCCGGGGATGCCGAGCCGGTCGATGAGGCTCGCCGCGCCGTCGCTCCAGCTGCACGCGATGGGGGCCGCGGTGGTCGGGCGCCGTACGCCGGTCTCCGAAATGGCCACCCCGGCCAGCGCGTTGAACAGCTGCGACTTGCCGCTGCCGGTCGCACCCGCGATGGCGACGACGGTGTGCCTGCCCGAGAGCTTGCGGCGGGCGGCCGCCTCGTCCAGGACCCGACCCGCCTCGGCGAGGGTACGGCTGTCCAGGCGGGTACGGGAGAGGCCGACGAGTTCACGCAGGGCGTCGAGGCGGGAGCGGAGGGGGCCGTCGTACGCCAGGGGTGCGGGGGTGTAGCTGCTCGGGCTGCGGGAGGGTCCGTCCAGTACGGAGGCGCGCTCGGCGGCGAGGGCGGCGGCCGTGTTCTCCGTCACGCGCCGCGCGATGAGACCGTCGTCCCAGGCGTCGGCGGGGTCGGTCTCCGCGTCGGCCTCCGAGGCGGTCTCCGAGGCGGTCTGCGAGGCGGTCTGCGAGGCGGTCTGCGAGTCGGAGGCGGGGACGGGGACGGGCGTCTCGCCGGCCTTGGGACGGGCATGAGACCCGCGGCCACTGCCGGTATCGGCCTCTGCCCCGGCCTCGGCTACGACCTCAGCCTCGGCCCCGGGGGCCTTCCTTCGCGCGTGCCTCCCTCTGTCCCCGTCCGTCTCAGGGCCCTTCAGGCGTGCGGGCCGCTCCCGTTCGCCGTCCCCCTCCGCCTCAGGGGCCTTCACGCGCGCGGGCCGCTCCCTCTCCCCGTTCGCCTCGGGTACGCGCGCGAGCCGCTCGCTCTCCCCACGCTCCTCCGACACCCACGCGAGCCACTCGCTCTCGACAAGCTCCTCCGGCACGCGCGCGTGCAGGGCACCCTCCGCCCCCGCGTCCCGCTTCTCGGCCCCGGCCCCGGCCCCGGCCCCGGCCCCGGCCCCGGCCTCGTCACCATCCTCGGCCTTGTCCCGGACGTCGTCAGCGGCCTCCGTGGCGCGGTCCAGGGACGGTGTCCGTCCCGGAGGGACTTCCGCGGATCCCCCGTCCACCAGCGGGCGGACGTCGCCGGGCTCCCTCTTGCCTCCGGGCCCGGGGTCCACTCCCCCGGAACCGCCCGCAAGCTCCCTGTGGTCCGTGTGGTCCATGTGTTCCATGTGATCCGTGTGGTCCGTGTGGTCGTGGTCAGTGACGGCGGTCACCGGTCACCTCTCCTTCTGCAGTACGGACAGCGCGGCAATGAGTTCGACCTGGGGTTCGGCCTGGACATCCAGGGCGTCGAGCGGAGCGAGGCGTCGCTCCCGTTCGGAGTGCATGACGCGGTCGACGTGCTCGGTCAGCAGGCGCCCGGCCCGGTCTCGCAGCCGCAGCGCGCCGTGGGCGCCGATCCGCTCGGCGAGCCCCTCGCTCGCATTGCGCGCCCGGCGCCCGCCCAGCAGCGCGGTGGCGACCAGGGCGGCGACGGCCTCTGCGTCGGGTGCGGTGCTGCGCTCGAGTTCCCGTACCTCGTCCTCGGCGTACTCCTCCAGCTCGCGCCGCCAGCGCCGTACCGCGAGCCCGATGCGGTGCTCGGCGCTCTCCATGGAGGGATCCCGGCCGGCCAGTCCGGGGGCGCCCGAGGCCGGCTCTCGCCGCCAGACGTCGTCGACGCGCTCGTCGGCTGCGGTGACGGAGCACAGCAGCAGCGCGGCCAGACTGCCCACGAGCGCGTCGAGCAGTTCACCCGCGGTGCAGTCGAGGGGGAAGGCGCGCCAGCGCTTGAGCGCGTCCCCGGCGAGCACGGCCCCGGACTGCAGCCGGCCGCGCACGCGCGCGTGCTCGTTGTCATAGGCGCTGTCCACGGCTGCGCTGAGCCGGAGGGCGGCCGCGTACTGCGCGGCGGCGGCACTGGCCAGCTCGGGCAGGCGCGCCTTCAGCGAGTCGAGGAGGCCGTGTGCCGTACGGGCCATGACCTGCTGGCGGGCCGAGTTGTCCTGGGCGTGATGGACGAGCCAGGTCCGCAGGGCTGCCACGGCGGTGGCGGGCAGCAGTCCGCCGCCCCACGCGGACTCGGGCAGCTCGGGCACGGTGAAGCGGGGTACGTCGCCCAGACCGGCCTTGGTGAGCAGCGCGCCGTACTGGCGCGAGACCTCCGAGACGACCTGGTGGGGCACGCGGTCGAGGACGGACACCAGGGTGGCGTCGTACTCCTTGGCGGTGCGCAGCAGGTGCCAGGGGATGGCGTCGGCGTACCGCGCGGCCGTGGTGACCATGACCCACACGTCGGCGGCGCAGATCAGCTCGGCGGCCAGGACGCGGTTGTCGGCGATCAGGGAGTCGATGTCGGGGGCGTCGAGGAGGGCGAGCCCGCGCGGGATGCTGTCTGCGCTCTCGACGCGCAGCACGCGCGGGGGATCGTCGCCGCGCAGCAGGAATTCGTCGCCCGTCTCCTTCTGGGGCGCCCACACACGGGTGAGGTCGGGGAGCACGCGCATGTCGCTGAACCAGTGATGGTCCTCCGGATGGCAGACCAGTACCGGTGTGCGGGTCGTCGGGCGCAGTACGCCCGCCTCGCTGACCCGTCGTCCCACGAGCGAGTTCACGAGGGTCGACTTGCCGGCCCCGGTGGACCCGCCGACGACGGCCAGCAGGGGCGCCTCGGGATCCCGCAGCCGGGGTAGCAGGTAGTCGTTGAGCTGCGCCAGGAGTTCTTTGCGGTCGGCGCGCGCGCGTGGTGCCCCGGCCAGGGGCAACGGAAAGCGCGCGGCGGCGACACGGTCGCGCAGAGCGGAGAGTGTGTCGAGCAGCTGAGGCCGAACGTCCAAGGTCACCACATGCGAAGAATGCCCAATTTTAGGGGATTTCTGAAGCATATGGACATCTCAGCGCGCCGATGGAACACATCAGACGTAAGGGACGACTGGGACAAGGGCACAGTCCAGGCATAACGAGTGCACAACACCCGGTGCGTCGGGGGCCAAAAGCGGTGCACGATTCGTACCTGCCTGCGATTATCAGGACCGCTTCACCGAACCTCCACATCGAGCCACGGAGGCGAAGCAGCCGGGTCGAGGAAGGGGGAGCTTTATCCTTGTCCCGCACCAGGCCCCCGTAGCTCAGTGGATAGAGCAGGCGCCTTCTAAGCGCTTGGCCGCAGGTTCGAGTCCTGCCGGGGGCGCCCGTCTCCGCCCTCCCTCCGGGAGGGCGTTTCCCGTCGCTCAGGGCGATGCAGCCGCACACAGAAGAGCGCCGGACCCTCCCCCGGTGGTCGCGGGGAGGATCCGGCGCTGTCCGGCTGTCACCGGGTCTCTGCGGGGCGCGCCTCGGCGGGCGGCTTCACAAGGCAGAGCGGCCTCGGGAAAATGCGTGTAGCGCGGTCGGTCAGAGTGCCTTGCTGTTGCAGCCCATGTCCGAACCGAGGTGGCTGGGCTGCGCACCCGGGGACCCCTCACCGTTGAGCGCGTTGCCCAGCAGGCCGTTGATGGCGCCGACGTTACCGAGGACGTCGATGTTCATGTCGTGCGAGCGGCACTCGATGCCCTGCGTGATGTCGAGGTCGTGGCCCGGCTCACCGTGTGCAGAGGCGGTGTTGACGCCGAAGGAACCGACACTGCCGAGGACGGCGCCCACGAGGACGACCTTCTGAAACTTGCGCATTACTTCTCCGTTGGTCGAGCGGATGCGATCTGCAGCAGATCGAGTTGGGAAGGCGGACGGCTGCGGGGAGGCCGTCAGCCGAGTCGGGGAAGACCCAGCTGGCCGACGGGAGGCGCGGCGACCTGTCCGAGGCCGAGCGGCGACACCGGGGGCGCGCTCGGTGGCGCGAGCAGCGGGTTGATGAGCGGGTTCACCTGCGGGTTGACCTGCGGGTTGACCTGCGGGGCAACACGCGGCGGGGGCTCCGGACCGAAGGCCTGGGGCACGGCGACCTGTGGGGCGACCTGCGGCATGACCTGCGGCGCCGACTGCGGGGAGACCTGAGGCATGACCTGCGGCGCCGGCTGCTGGGGGGCGGCCTGCTGCAGGACCTGCGGCTGCGGCGCGGCGACCGGCTGCGGGGCGTACGGCGAGCCGGAGGCATGCGCGACGCCCCCCGACGAGGCACTGGCGGAGGCGTAACCGGCCTGCTGCGGCGCGGGCGCCGGGGGAGCGGCCTGCATGACCGGCTGGGCGTACGGCTGCGGTGCCGCGGTGGCCTGTGCGGTGCCCGCCGCGCCGGATGCCGCCGCGGCCTGCGGGACAAACGGCTGGGGCGCCGCGTACTGCGGTGCGTACTGGGGTGCCGCGTACTGCGGTGGCGGGTACTGGGGAGCAGGCGCCGGGGCTGCGTACTGGGGTGCCGCGTACTGAGGTGCCGGGTAGTCGGGAGCCGGCACCGGAGCGGCGCCGCCGTATCCGACGGGATAGTCGGCGGCATGGCTGACGCCGGCGCCGATGGCGGACAAACCGCCGGCCGCTGCTACGACGAGCGCGGCCTTGTGAAGCTTGCGCATGGAACCCCTCGGCCCTTCAATAACCTGAAACAGGGAAATCTTTTGTCTTCAGTGCAATGTCGCGCGCGCCCAGTCCGATATTCGTACCGCGCCGTTACAGGGGTGATCCTGAGGCCGCACGCGGACTTCCACGCCGGAGTCGGCAGCAAATCCCTTGCCCCACTGTGATCGATAGGTCACTGCCCTCTCCCAGCTGGCAACGACATTTCCCCCGCCCCGGTCACGGCATCCAAAACCCCGTCACCCATTTGCCATTGACGCCGGACGCGACCGGACAGGATTACCGAGGCACGCACGACGGGGAGTTGGGGCCCGCACGACCCTGTGTCAAATGGGTGACCAAGGCGCGGCGCCCGTGTCTGCCTCGCTGTTCAACTCGTTCCCACGGGGCCAGAACGATGGTTCCGTCGCAGCCGTACAGGGCAGCACGAACAACAACAGCGGTACTGGCTTAAGTAATTCAATACGTTCCGTGCACAGGTCAATGAAGGGCCGAGGGTTCCATGCGCAAGCTCCAGCAAGTCGCGCTCGTCTTCGCAGCAGCCGGAGGTCTGTCCGCCGTGGGCGCCGGCCCCAGTTCCGCCGCGCCCGTTGCCTACAACGGTGCCGCTCCGCCCCCCGTTTCACAGCCGGACGCCCAGGCGGCCTCGGCGACCTCCTCCCAGGCCAGCGTGCAGACTTACGGCTACCCGGCCCCACAACAGGCGGCCCCGCAGCGGGGTGCTGAGGTAACCCCGCAGATCAACCCCTCGCTGAGCCCGCAGATCAGCCCGCACATCTCCCCTCAGGCGACCCCGCAGGCACCCGGCGCCGCGGCGACCCAGAGCAACCTCTTCCGTCCGTCCCAGGAGTGCAGCCCGCAGTCCCTGCTCGACGCGAACGTCCCGGTCGCTCTGCTCGCCGCTTCCGAGACCCACGGCGTCAACTGCACTCAGGCCAACAGCCAGTCGAACGCCCTCGCCACCGCACGCGCACGCTAGACACCACCGCGCTGCCGGTCAGCGACGCCCCGCACGGGCCCTTCGAGGATCGCCTCGAAGGGCCCGTTCGCATGCGATACGGCTTTCGGGTGGTTCCACTTCGAGATCATGAAATCGGCGCGCCGCTGTCCGTTTTGGGATATTTCGTATTAGCCTCCCGTAACCGTAAGAAGTCGATCTGCCACAGATCGAATCCACTTCACTCCACCGGAGAAGACATGCACAAGCTTCGCAAGGCTGCCGTCCTGGTCGCCGCCCTCGGTAGCATCGCGCTCGTGGGCGGCACGGCCCACGCCGACCAGGGCTGGGGCGGCGGCAAGGGCAAGGGCGAAGGCGACAAGTTCAGCGTCCTGCAGAGCTCCAACTGCAAGTCGCACGACCTGAACCTCGACGTCCTCGGCGAGGTCGGGATCCTGAACGGCCTGCTGGGCAACGGGCTCAACGGCGAGGGCGACCCGGGTGCCCAGGCCACCCACATCGGCTCGACCATGGGCTGCAACAACAGCGCTTTCTAAGCGAGTGACCGCCGCATAGGCGGCCACAGCGGGAATTGGTCCCGGCGCCGAGTCCACATCCGGCGCCGGGACCCTTTTTGTGCGCCGATAAGGCGTCCGAGGTGACATGAATTACCTGAATTCGGCGCGTCGTCACCTGCCTTCGGATACTTCGTATTAGCCTCCATTACCGTACGAAGTCGATCTTTCACGGATCGCATCCACTTCACTCCACCGGAGAAGACATGCACAAGCTCCGTAAGGCTGCCGTCCTGGTCGCCGCCCTCGGGAGCGTCGGACTCGTGAGCGCCGGCGCCGCCCACGCCGACCAGGGCTGGGGAAAGCGCGGCGGCGACAGCTTCAGTGTCCTGCAGAGCTCCAACTGCAGGTCGCACGACCTGAACGCCGACGTCCTCGGTGAGGTCGGCATCGCCAACGGCCTGGGCGGCAACCTGCTGAACGGCGAGGGCAACCCGGGCGCGCAGGACTCGCACCTGGGCTCGACCATGGGCTGCAACAGCAGCGTCGGCGGCAAGTAACCCGGATCTTCCCCGGTGTCCCGGCCGCAGGCCGGGGCCCCCGGGGCGTGGAAGTGGGCGGGCCACCCCCCCAAGGTATTGAACCACACTGTAAAACCATCACACTTGTAATGTTTATGTG